>JBEDEF010000129.1:0-3900 GCA_041175845.1 Verrucomicrobiota bacterium | reverse complement strand
CGAAGGTGTTGAGAATGACGACGGCCTTGCCTCCTTCAAACTGAGCGGCGCGGAACTCCGGGCTGCGGTGCGGCAGTGCCCGTCCGTAGTCCCGAGCGAGGGCGAGGCGGGCGAGCCGGGCGGCGACCTCCTGTTTGTTGCGCGGATGGATATCGCGTCCCTCGCCCACGTCGATGATCACGGCTTGGCCGGTGTTAGGTAGGCGCTGGGCCTTGGTCTGGGCCTCGCGCAGTTCCGCCCAATCGCTTTCTCCGGGCCGGGGCTTCTCCTCGCGGTAGTCCGCCAGCTGTACCCAGTAGAAAGGAAAATCTCCCTGCCCCCATTCCTTGCGCCACTGCTCGATCATGAAGGGGAAGAGCGTGGCATACTCGTGTGCGCGACCGGCGTTGGATTCGCCCTGGTACCAGATCACACCCTTCATCCCGTAACCGAGCGTCGGGTGGACTACGCCAGCGAAGATGTTACCCGGGCGGGAATTGCCGCTCAGCCAGTCCTGCGGGGCGCGCGGCGCGGCTTTCTTGGCCGCCTTCGCCTTAACCGCGTCCTCTCGGTACTTCTGAACCGACGCCTCATACGCGGCGCGCCCCTGCGGCGAAAGCAGCTCGGCTTCGCGCTTGCGAGTTGCCTCCAACAGCGAGGCAAAGCGGGGATCGGACTCGATGGTCGAGCGGCGTACCCAGGCCTCGGCGGCGGAACCACCCCACGCGTTGTCGATCAGGCCGATCGGGACCTTGAGGACTTGGTGTAGGTATCGCCCAAAGATGAGTCCGACCGCGCTGAAGGAGGGTGTGACCGCGGGAGTGGCAGATTCCCACTTACCCTTAAAGTCAGTTTGCAGTTCTTGCGTGCCGACCTGGGGCACGGAGATCAAACGCACTTGGGGGAGGTCGGTGGCCAGCGCCTCCAGGTCACCATGGTAGGACTGGGAGAGGGACCATTGCATGTTGGACTGCCCAGAGCACATCCAGACTTCCCCGACGAGCACGTCCTTGAGGATCCGCTGGCTGGAACCCGCGATGGTGAGCGGGCGGTTCTCCGCGCTGGCTCCGAGCGGGGCGAGGCGCACCGTCCAGCGCCCGTCGGCGCCCGCGGTGGCGCGCTGAGTCTGACCAGCAAAATTGACGGTCACGGCGGTGCCGGGAGTATCCCAGCCCCAAATCGGATTGGCCTGCTGCTGCTGCAGGACCATTCCGTCGCTGATGATCGCAGGCAGGCGTAGTTGGGCGTGAACGGCAGGCACGGCCAGGGTCAGGGCCGCCAGGAGCAGGGTAAGCAGAGATCTCATATGGGTAAGTGACAGAGGAGTACGGCGTTCACCGCCCGGGACGCAATCCCAGGCTAGGTGAAACGCCCTTGCCCTCGGACAGCGTGGCCGCGAGAACGCGAGGATGGTCCCCGCCCCTTCACTTCCGCTTTCCCGCCGAGAATTTCTTCTGCGGTCGTCCTCGGCCGTCTTCGTCGGGTCACTCGCGCGTGCCGCCGAGACGCCGCCTCTCCCACTCGTTGATATCCACCAGCACACCAACTACGGCGGTGGCCGCGATAAAGTCACCTATGCCCCCGTGTTGCCCCGACCACGGCAGGACGGAGATCTTGTGGGTCACCAGCGGGCGCTGGGAGCAACTCAGACCATCCTGCTGCCCTCCGGGCGATCGGTGAATCGAGATTCAACTCATCAGGGCCGAGCCAATGGGCTCGACAGCACCTGCACCGGCAATGACGACTGCCTGGCCGTCGCCCGAAAGCATCCGGGGGAGTTCTTCTTCGGCGCCAACGAAGTGAGCGACCTCGAAGATGCTCCTGCAGTGATCGAGAAGTACCTCAAGCTGGGGGCGGTGATCATCGGTGAACAGAAATTCGGGGTGGAGTGCGATTCACCGGCGATGCGGCGGCTCTATGCGCTAGCCGCAGACTTCGGCGTGCCGATCCTGCTCCATTGGCAGACCGGCAGTTACAACCACGGTTTCGACCGCTTTCACCGAATGCTGGAGCAGCACCCGCGCACCAACTTCATCGGTCACGCCCAGACCTGGTGGGCGAACATCGACGCCGCCAACGTGGATGACCCCCGCAACCTGTATCCCCGCGGCAAAGTGAAGCCGGGCGGGCTGACCGACCGCTACCTGCGGGACTACCCCAATCTCTTCGGCGACCTCTCCGCCGGCTCGGGCCTGAACGCCTTCGCCCGCGATCCGGAGCACGGGCGCGCGTTTCTGGAGCGGCACCAGGACAAGCTGCTCTACGGCAGCGATTGCACGGATGTGAATGCCCTGCCCGTGCAGTGCTCGGGCGCGCGGCAACTCGCCCAGGTGAAGGCCCTCGCCCCGTCACTCGCCGTGGAGCGGAAGATTCGTTACGAGAACGCCCGCCGGCTCTTCCGGCTCGCCGGCTGAACGCTCAAGTCCGGCCCGCGAGCGCGCGGAGCATGCGCCGCGTCGTCTCAGTGCCCTTGCGCATCACGTCGAGGTTGAAGCTCTCGTTCGGCGCGTGCAGGTTGTCCTCCGGCAGGAACAGCCCCATCATCACCGAGTCGAGGCCGGTCACCCGCTTGATGTCCGAGATGATCGGTACGCTGCCGCCCTCGCGGAGGTACAGCGGGGCGCGACCCCAGACCTCGCGCACCGCCTGTTCCGTGGCCTGGAAGGCGCGGGCCAGCACGGGCGATTGATCCGGCGGCGTGTTCGAACGCCCCGGCGGCACCACCACGTAGGGGTCGCCCTGGTGCTGGTCGACAAACTCGAGTTTGATGCCCTTGGGCACGCGCGCACGGATCGTGTCCATCACGAGGCGCTTGATGCGTTCGGGGCGCTGGTTCGGCACGAGCCGGCAGCTGATCTTGGCGAACGCCTTGCTCGGGATCACCGTCTTGGTGCCCTCGCCCTGATAACCTCCGCCGATCCCGTTGAACTCCAACGTGGGCTGGAACCGCGACGACTCGAACGGATTGAAGCCCGGGGTGGTGTAGAAAGTGTCAATGCCCAGAAAATCCGCGTAGGCCCGCTCATCGGTGCCGAGGCGACGCAGCTCCTCCCGTTCCCAGGGATGGACATCCAACACGTCATCATAGAATCCCGGGACGTTGACGCGCCCCTCGGGCGTGTGGAGGGTCGCGAGGACCTCGGCGAGGGCCTGGATCGGGTTGCGCAGCACCCCTCCGTGCAGGCCCGAGTGCAGGTCGCCCTTGGCACCAGTGAGGTGGATGTCGAGGAGCGCCAGCCCCCGCAGGCCGCAGGTCAAGACCACCTGGTCCGGGTTGGGCAGCGCCGTATCCGAGAGAAAAACGAAATCTGCCTGCCGCAGGCGGTCAGCGTAGCGCTCAAGAAATTTCGGGAAGCTAGGGCTGCCCATCTCTTCCTCCCCCTCGATCAGGAAGGTGATGCGCAGCGGGAGCGCCGGGTCCTCCTCAAGTGCCTGCGCGACGGCGGCGACATTCGTCAACAGCGGGCCCTTGTTGTCCGCGGCTCCGCGGCCGTAGATTCGGTTCCCGATGATCGTGGGCTCGAAGGCGGGTGTACGCCAGAGGTCAAGCGGGTCAGCCGGCTGGACGTCATAATGGCCGTAGATCACGACGTGGGGCCAACGCGGATCGCCGCCCCGGTGGGCCAGCACGATGGGGTGAAGGTCGGTGCGGATGACCTCGACCTCGAAGCCAATCGATCCGAGCAGCCCCGAGATGAATTCCTGGGCGCCCTGCATCCCGGCGCGGAAGCGCGAGTCGGCAGAGACGCTGGGATGGCGGATGAATTCCTGCAGTTTGGCGACGGGATCGAACATGGTGGTGAGGGTTGCGCGAGGTGCGGGGACGGTGGGCAGGTTCCGGCGGGAGGCAAGGCCGCGGCCCAGAACGCCGGCGGGAAGGCGCGCCGGTCAGTGTTTGAAGTGGCGGCAGCCGGTGAAGAC
>JBEDEF010000128.1:0-3425 GCA_041175845.1 Verrucomicrobiota bacterium | reverse complement strand
CCTAACTTTTCAATGGATAAGAAGAATTTCACGCTGGGCGCGCTGCTGCTGGTCGCCGCCTTCGCCATCCTGTTCCTCAGCCCGCGGCCCACGCCGCCGCCTCCGGCGCCCGCCGCCCCTTCGACTGCCGCGGAGGGCGCCCCGGCCGCGCCGGCCGTCCCGGGGGCCGCGCCCGCCGCGCCCGTCCCGCCCTCGCTGATCGCGAACGTCAGTCGCGACGCCGCCGAGGTCCGCTTGGTCACGCTCGAGAACGATCACATCGCCGCCCGCTTTACCACCGCCGGCGGCGCGGTCCGCGACGTCGCCTTCAAGCGCTACGCCGCCGTCCAGGGCAAGCCGGAGCCCTACGTCTTCAACCGGCTGCACGAGGACCCGCTCCTCGCGTTCACGGATTACCCGGGGCTCGGCCGCCAGACGACCTACGAGCTCGTCCGCTCCTCCGCCACCGAGGTGGTGTTCCGGCACGTGCTCGACGGCCGCCTTGAGGTCACCCGTACCTACCGTTTCCTCCGCGATGGCGAGAAGGGCGCCGACCCATACCGCATCCACCACGAGACCACCTTCCGCAACCTCACCGGCGCCACCGCGCCCCTGGGCAAGGCGGCCCTCAGCGTGGGCACGGCGGGCCTGATCGATGCGGCGGATGTCGGCCAGTACCTCAACATCGTCAGCTCCGACGGCAACGAGTCCCAATTCATCGAGCGCGGCGAGCTGGAGGGCGGCGGCATCGGCTCGCTGGTCGGTTCCGGCCGGCCCGCGCTCCCGCTGCTCGAACGTCCGGGCACGGTAGTCTGGGCCGGGGCGAAGAACCAGTTCTTCACCAGCATCTACACCCCGGCGCAGCCCGGCGTCGGCGTGGTCGCGCGCCGGATCGAGCTGCCGCCCTTCCCCGGTTCGCTGGCGCCCACCGTCGGGCTCTCGGGCGCGGCGAAGTTCGACCTCCCCGTCCTCGCCGCCAACGCGTCCGCCAGCCTCTCCGGCCTGCTCTATGTCGGCCCCCAGGAGTACCGCCGCCTGTCCGGTTTCGCCGCCAATGAGGACCGGGTGCTGCCGTACTCCCAGTTCTTCTTCAATCGGATCTTCCTCAGCGGTTACGTCGCCCCGCTGCTCAACATCCTCCTGAACCTCACGCACGGTTGGGTCGGCAACTGGGGCGTCGCGGTCATCCTGATGACCCTGATCCTCAAGATCGTCAGCCTGCCCTTCACCCTCGCCGCCTCCCGCTCGGCCAAGAAGATGGCCAAGCTGCAGCCGGAGATGCAGGCCATCCGGGACAAGTACAAGGACAACCCCCAGAAGCAGCAGCAGGCGACGATGGAGCTGTTCAAGGAGCGGAAGATCAACCCGATCGGCGGCTGCATCCCGATTTTGATCACGTTCCCGCTCTTCATCGGCTTCTTCGCGATGCTCCAGTGCACCGCCGAGCTCCGCCTCCAACCGTTCCTCTGGGCCAAGGACCTCGCCTCCCCCGACACCGTCGGCCACCTCTTCGGGCTCACCTTCCTCCCGATCAACATCATGCCGATTTTGATGGGCGCCACGATGGTCGTGCAGATGCGACTCACGCCGTCCCCCTCGGTCGACAACCTGCAGATGAAGATGATGAAGCTGATGCCGTACATCTTCACGCTGTTCTGCTACAACTTCTCCTGCGCCCTCGCCCTCTACTCCACGGTCAACGGCCTGTTCACGATCGGGCAACAGATCGTGGTCAACCGGATGAAGGACCCCGAGGAGGCGACCGCCGCCGCCACGCCCGCCGCCGGCGGCCGCCCGGTGAAGAACGTCACCCCGGGCCGCCGCAAGTGATCCCGCGATGGCCGGGCACAACAAGTGGTCGAAGGTCAAGCGGCTGAAGGCCGTCACCGACTCCCGCCGGGGTAAGGTATTCTCCCGCCTCTCCCGCGACATCACGCTCGCCGCCAAGGCGGGCGGCGGTGATCCCGACGGCAACGCGCGGCTGCGCACGCTGGTGCTGAAGGCCCGCGAGGCCAACATGCCGGCCGACAACGTCGACCGCGCGATCAAGAAGGGCACCGGGGAACTTCCGGGCGTGGTCTACGAGGAGATCACCTACGAGGGCTACGGGCCCGGCGGGGTGGCGTTCGTCGTGAAGGTCACCACCGACAACAAACAACGGGCGGCGCAGGACGTTCGCGCCTGCTTCGCGCGCTGGGGGGGCAACCTCGCGGCCAGCGGCGCGGTCGCGTTCCAGTTCCTCCACGCGGGCCAGTTCCTGATTCCGCGCGAGGCCGCGGCTGAGGAGGTGCTGCTCGAGCTGGCCCTCGAGGCGGGGGCGGACGACGTGCTCGCGAGCGAGCAGGGCTTCGAGGTGCGCTGCGGGATCCACAGCTTCGACCGCGTCTCGCACGCGCTCGAGGCCAAGGGGATCCGCCCCGCCAGCGCGGAAATCGCCTACATCCCCACGTCCACGGTGCCGGTCCGCGATGCCCAGCATGCGGAGGCGCTCGAGCGGCTGCACGATGCGCTGGATGAGCTGGACGACGTCCAGCAGGTGTTCTCCAACGAGGACGCCGGCGACTGACGCGGACGCCGGCGGGGGAGTGCCTCGGTCAGGGTACCGAAATGGCTGGCGGAGTAGGGGAGGAGGGCGCGCCCTCGGCTGGGAGGTCCAGCCGATGCATCCACTGCTCGCCGACCATGGTCGCGCCGCAGCGCTCCGCGAGCCGCAGGGTCTGGTGATTGCCTGAGTTGCACGAGAAGCGCACGACCCGCGACCCGCGGGCGAGCGCCGCGTCGAGGCCCTCGGCCAGCGGCAACACGCTGGCCCACCCGCTGCCCGCGGCCGCCCTGCCCGTCGGGGCCAGCACCCGCGATTCCACGGAGGAAACGCCTTCGACGGTCCGCACGAGCACCAGCCCCAGCAGCTGGTCTCCGAGCATCAGGGCGCCGTGATGGCCGCCGTCGTCCCGGACCAGCAGTTCGTTGAGGCGCTCGGCGACAGTCTGGGGCGTCCCGGTCAGGTGATCCGCGTGCAGCCGCGCGACTTGCGCGAGGGGGGCCTCCCGCAGGGGAACGACGCGGGCCTCCAGCGGAATGCGGTTCGCCGCACGCAGGCGGTCGCGGAGCGCGCAGATGTGCGCCGCTAAACGGGCCGTGGACGCCTCGAAGGTGCGTAGTTCCTCCGAACGCACGAAACCCTTCGCCGCGAGGAACGCGTTGCCGTCGGGATCGGCCCGGGGGTCGTTCTGGGCCATCAGGGAGCGCGCGCCCCGAAGGCGAGCTTCCGCCAGGGCGGTCTCCAGCAGCAGCGAGCCGACCCCGCGCCGCCGCCACGGGCCCACGACGCGTCCGCTGACCAGCAGCGCCCAGGCCCCCGCGGCGTCGCGAAGCGAAAGCAGCGCCAAGGCCCCGAGTATCCGTGGCGCCGAATCGGTGGTGATCGCGAGCAGTAGCTCATCGAC
>JBEDEF010000127.1:0-3691 GCA_041175845.1 Verrucomicrobiota bacterium | reverse complement strand
CGCCTCCGGCCGGGGCGGCACCGCCGCGGGCCGGCCGAATCTGGAATGCGAGCGCGAGCCCGCCGCCGGCCAGGCCAGTCAGCTTGAGGAATTCGCGCCGGTTGACGGCGCGTGGGGCGGTCGTGGTGTTCATCGGGCGGCCTCCTTCCCCGCGGCCGCGAGCTCGGCCGCGCGCTTAATACCCTGCCGGATGCGAGTGTAGGTGCCGCAGCGGCAGAGGTTGCCCGCCAGCGCGCCGTCGATGTCCTCGTCGGTCGGCTTCGGGTTATCCCGCAGCAGTGCCGCCGCGGTCATCAGCTGGCCCGGCTGGCAGTAGCCGCATTGGGCGACGTCGAGCTCGCTCCAAGCCTGCTGCAGCGGGTGAAGCTTCCCCGGCGCGGGTGCGAGGCCCTCAATGGTCGTGACTTTCATCCGGCCCACGGTGGACACGGGGGTCATGCAAGCCCGCGCCGGCACGCCGTTCAGGTGGACGGTGCAGGCGCCGCATTGGCCGATGCCGCAGCCAAACTTGGTGCCGGTGAGCTCGAGGTGGTCGCGGAGCACCCAGAGGAGCGGGGTGTCGGGCGCGACGTCCACGGTCCGGTTCGCGCCGTTGACGGTGAGGGAATACTTCATGGGGGGACGGGGGTTGCAGGAAGGGAGCCCGGGTGTCCGACGTCGTCAAGCACCGGCGTGCTTAGAAGGTGTAGGTGGCGCGCGCGGTCCAACCGTGGCGTACGCGGGGCAGCATCCAGCGGACCACCTGACCCGGCGCCACGGCAGAGAAGGGGAGGGCTTCTTCCTGGCGGAACAGGTTTTCGACGTTGAGCTGGACGTCCAGTAGGTGACCGCGGCGGATACGCAGCTGGCGGCCGAGCATCGCGTTCCAGACCAGCGCCCCGCGGCCGAGGATGGGCGCGTTGCCGTTGGCGGCGTCGAAACCGACCACCGGGGCGCCGCGGTGGTTGGCCCCGAGGCCCGCCCGCGCGGTGCGCAGCCAGGCCGGCGCGCCCTCGCCAAACCGGTAGCTGGTGAACGCGTTGAATGACTCGCCCGTGAACGCGAGCGGCGGCTTGCCGTCGCCGCGATCCACCAGGTCGAGCAGCGACTGCACGTAGTCGTAGGCGTCATTGAGGGTCGCGGGCTGCAGCACGAAGTCGCGCCCCGGCGTGTTGTCGCGCGCGCGGACAAACGTCGCCACCGTCGCGCGGGTGCTGTCGAGCGGCGTCGCGTTGCCGTCCCACGCCGCGCGATTGTCGGCGAGCAGCCCCCGCATGCTCGGGGCGAGGTCGGTGAACACCAGCCGCGGGCGGGAGTAGTTGAGCGAGACGCTCCAGCCCGGCGCGAGCCGTCCGGTGACCTCGAACTCGTTGCCGCGGCCGTCGGCGGTGACGGTTTCGCGGTACTTCGACTGCCCGACCTGCGTGAGGCCGAGGGAACGGAGCGTCTCGGGCAGCGGGCGGTTGAGGCGCACCAGCGTGGTCAGGATGTCGTTGACCACCGGTACGCCCTGGCCGCGGACGGAGTTGCTGGTGACATCGTGGAACTGGTCGTAGCCGCGGTTTCGGTAAGTGCTGGCGCTGGCGTAGAGGCGGCCGCCGAGCAGGTTCAAACGTACCGCGTAGTCGCGACCTTGCCCGCGGCTGGGCACGAGGAGCCGGTCGTAGATGTCGGTGAAGTTGCTCTGGGGAAAGGCGCTCTGCGACTGGTTGTAGGCGAAGGCGAGCCAGGGCAGCGGAGTGACGACCGCGCCGACGGTCCGGGTGGCGCCGTCGTAGGCGGCGATCGTGGCGGGATCAAACTGGTAGGGGCGGACCAGCCAGAGATTGGTGGAGTTTGGAACGCGCACGCCGCCGAGCGAGGCGTTGTTGTTCTCGATCCGCTCCCGGCGGTAGCCGGCGGTGAGGACGAGGCGGTCGCGGCTGAAGCGGCTCTGCGCGGCCAGCATCAGGCTGCGGCTGACGGTCTGGTTCCAGGGGTAGGAATTGTTCCAGAGGAAGCGCGCCTGCATCCCCGGGCCGTCGGGGATGGGGTTAGCCCACGGGTCGAGGGCGCCGCGCTGGCCGCCGGGCCGGGAGAAATCGAGGTAGGTCCGGCGCAGAATGATGTTGGTGGCCGCATCGATCGGCTGCGCGTTACCCGGCGCGGCATTGTACTCCGCGACCACGCCGTTGCCGAACACGTTGTCGTTGTGCTGCCACGAGGCCGCCGCGCTGTGGCGGCCGAGCCAGGCGTGGCGGCGGCTCAGGTCCACCTCGGTACCGAGGGTGGCCCGGAATGACTCGCTCCGCTGGTCGAAGAGCTGCTGCACCGTCTGGCTCTGCACGTAGGGCAGGCCGACGAAGGGGTTGGCGCGGGCGATGTCGGGCAGGAGCGTGCCGGGGTTGCGGCCGGCGGCGAGGACGGAGTCCCCGTCGGCAAAGTATGCGCCCGGCAGCACCGGGTTGGGATCGCCGATGGCGTTGGCCGAGGGCTGGGTGAAACCGCGGGTGTAGCGCGTGCGGTTGTAGCCGAGCTCGAGGTTGAAGGGTCCCAACCGCTGGTCGACGAACAGGGACCACAGGGTGTACTGGTAGTTGGCGTCGCGGCCCGGGCCGGACAGGTAGGCGTTCGCCGGGAGCACGCGGCCGTAGAACGGATCGTCGACCGTGCCCCCCGCAGGCGCGGCGCCGCCGCTGATCGTTTCCCAGAAACCCGTCGGCTGGGTTCCGGTGAGGTCGGGCCGCATATCCGCGCCCGTGGTCGAGACGCGGAAGGGCCGATCGCGCACCTGCGGGGCGTAGATCACCTGCAGGGTGTTGGTCGAGCGTAGCAGCCCCGGCGCGGGATTCGTGCCGGGCAGCAGTGGGTTGCCCGCCAGTGGCGCCCCGCCCAGCACCCAGCGGGAATAGCCGAAGTCGGCGTGGGGGAAGTTGCCGCCCATCACTTGGTCGCGCCGCAGATGCTCCACCGCCGCGCGGACCTGGGTCGAGGGCTGCGGCTGCCACGTGCCGGCCAAGGCGAGGCCCTTTTGCCGCAGGCCCTCGAACTCGAACCAACCTTTGCGCTCCTCCCAAACCGCGTTGGTGCGTAGCGCGAGCCGGTCCCGCTGCAGCGGGAAGGCGAGGTCCACTTCGCTCCGGCGCTTCGCGTCGTTCCCCACCGTCAGCGTTGCCGTCTGCCGTCGTGCGTTCAGCACCGCCCGCTTCGAGGTCAGGTTCAGCGCGCCGCCGGGCCGGCCCGCGCCGAAGAGAATCGAGTTCGGCCCGCGGCTCACGTCCGCCCGGTCCACGTTGAAACGGTCCGAAGCCAGAATCCCGCGGCCCTCGACCATATTCGGCAGGTAATCACGCGAGATCACCGACTCCGTGAAGCCGCGCACCGTCGCACGCACGTCGAACGCCTGCTGGACCCCGCCGCCCGGGTCGCTGCGCTCGTGCTCCGTGTTCAGCGAGTACTTCAGCATGTCCATCACGTTCTCCGCGCCGATGTCGTCCAGAAATTCCTTCGTCAGCACCGACACCGCTGCCGGCGTGTGCAGCAGGCTCGAGTTCATCCGGGTGCCCGACAGGGTGTTGGCCGCTCGGTAGCCCTCGTCGCCCTCCGTCGAGACGATGAAGGGGGACAGGTTGACGACCTCGCCCGCGGCCGGCGGGGTGGGGGCTGGGGTTGCGCCCGGCGCGCCGGCGGCGGCGAGGCAGGCGAGAACAAGGAGCGCGGCGAACCGCGGAGT
>JBEDEF010000126.1:0-5016 GCA_041175845.1 Verrucomicrobiota bacterium | reverse complement strand
CGCCACCGGGGGCGCGCTCACCATAGTAGAGGGGTGATCCTGAACGACGCTGAACTTTCCGCGCTGCTGGAGGCTCGCCACGCGGCGCCGCACGGCGTGCTAGGGCTGCATCCGCACACGCGGGGCCGCGTCCGCGGGGTCGTGGCCCGGGCGTTCCTGCGGGACGCGGAGACGTGCGAGCTGGTCGAGATCGACGCCAACCCCGGGCGAAACCACGCGATGGCGCGGGTGGCGGCGGAGGGGCTGTTCGAGCTGTTCCTGCCGCGGCGGACGGAAGTCTTCCGTTACCAGTTACGGGTCCGGCGGCACAACGGGGAGCTGCGCCAGTTCTCCGATCCGTACTCGTTCCTGCCCACCCTCGATGCCCAGGACCTGTATTTGTTCAACGAGGGCAACGAACACCGGGCCTTCGACAAGCTGGGGGCCCACCTGCGCGCGCCCAATGGCGTCCCGGGCGTGGCCTTTGCGGTGTGGGCGCCCGCGGCGGCGCGGGTGTCGGTGGTCGGAACCTTCAACGGCTGGGACGGCCGCTACCACCCGATGCGGCCCCTGGGTTCCTCGGGCGTGTGGGAATTATTCATTCCCGGGCTCGAAGAGGGGGAACTCTACAAGTTCGAGCTTCGCGACCAGCGCGGCCACGTCCGCCTGAAGACCGACCCCTACGGGACGCGGTTCGAGGGGCCGCCGAACAACGCCGCGATCGTCTGCGACCCGCGTCGCCACCGCTGGGCGGACGACGCGTGGATGGCGCGTCGGCGTGCGCAGGCCGGACGGCTCGATCGGCCACTCGCGATCTACGAGGTCCACCTCGGCTCCTGGAAGCGCCGCCCGGAGGACGCGGACCGGCTGCTGACCTACCGGGAGCTCGCGCCCCAGCTGGCGGACCACGCCCTGGAAATGGGTTTCACCCACGTCGAGCTGATGCCCTTGGCCGAACATCCGTTCGAGGGCTCTTGGGGTTACCAGGTGACCGGCTTCTTCGCGCCCACCCACCGGTTCGGATCGCCGGAGGACTTCGCGTGGTTCGTGGACCACCTCCACCAGCGTGGTTTGGGCGTGATCCTCGACTGGGTACCGGCGCATTTCCCGCGCGACAGCTTCGCGTTGGCGGAGTTCGACGGCACGCACCTGTACGAGCACGCCGATCCGCGGCAGGGCGCGCACATGGACTGGGGCACGCTGATCTTCAATTACGGGCGCAACGAGGTCCGCTGCTTCCTGATCGCCAACGCCCTCGCTTGGCTCGAGCGCTACCATCTCGACGGCCTGCGGGTCGACGCGGTCGCCTCGATGCTCTACCTCGATTACTCGCGCCGCGAGGGGGAGTGGATCCCGAACCGCCACGGCGGGCGGGAAAATCTCGAGGCGATCGATTTCCTGCGCCGGGTGAATGATGTCGTTCATCACTACCACCCTGGCGTGTTGATGATCGCGGAGGAGAGCACCTCCTTCCCCGGCGTCAGCCGGCCGACGGCGCAGGGGGGGCTGGGTTTCGACTACAAGTGGAACATGGGGCTGATGCACGACACCCTGCGCTACTTCGGCAAGGAACCGGTCGTCCGCCGCCACCATCACTCCGACCTGACCTTCGGCATGCTATACCAGTACGCGGAGAACTTCGTCACCGTGTACTCCCACGACGAGGTGGTGCACGGGAAGGGCTCGATGCTGCTCAAGATGGGGGCGTGGCACATTGCCGAGAAGGCGGCGCACCTGCGCGCGCTGTACGCGCACGCGTGGATGTGGCCCGGGAAAAAGCTGCTGTTCATGGGCGGGGAGTTCGCGCAGTCGCGCGAGTGGGCGCACGACCGGAGCCTTGACTGGCACCTCTGCCAGTATCTGGACCACGAGGGCGTGCGGCGGCTGGTGCGCGACCTGAACCGGCTGCACACCGGCGATCCCGCGCTCGGCGAGCATGACCTCGATCCGCGCGGCTTCCGCTGGCTCAACTGCGATGCCGCCGACGCGAACGTCCTCGCCTTCCTGCGGACGGACGCGGCCGAGGAGTCCCTTTACGCGGTGGTGGGGCACTTTGGGGGCGTCCGGCGCGAGCAGCGCGTGGGCGTGCCCCGTCGCGGCTACTGGCGCGAGGTGCTGAACACCAATAGCGAGTATTACGGGGGCACCGGTCTCGGGAACCTCGGCGGGCGGATGGCGGAGGACGTGCCGTGGGACGGGTGTGGTCAGTCGCTGCTGGTCACGCTCGCGCCGCTCACGGTCTGCGTCTTCCACTGGCGGGCGGAGACCGCGGCCGGTCCCGCGCGCTGAGCCGGCGAGGGGGCGCGCGCCTAGTCGCGTTCGAGCGTCCCGCCCGCCTGGCGCCAGCCGGCGAGGCCGGCCTTGAAGTGGCGGACGTTGGTGTAGCCGAGGGCGGTCGCGGCGGTCGCGGCCGCGCGCCAGGAGGGGCAGGCCTCGCTGCCGCAGTAGGCCACGATGAGCGCGCCCTTGTCCGCCGGCAGGAGCCGGGCGAGATCCGCCTTGCGGGACGCGTAGTCGATGGCGCCGGGCAGGCGGCCGCTGCGGAACGAGGAGGAGCCGTTAGCGTCGATCAGGGTGACCGGGCCGGCGGCGAGCGCCTGCACGAGGTCCTCGCGGGCGATGACGGGAAACTTTTCCGCGGCCAGGGCGGCGGTGCTGCCGAGCAGGAGGGCGAGGAGGAGGGCGAGGGGGCGCATGGTAAAGCGGGTCAGCCGAAGGCGCGGCGCAGAACCTCGAGGCTGCGCGGCACGGCGGTGGCGGGGTCCTCCTTGCCCTCCATCTCGAGGGCCACCCAGCCCGAGTACCCGGCGTCCGCGAGCATTCCGGCGATGCGGGGGTAATCGAGGTCGAGCGTGTACCATTCGCCGCCGCCTGGGTAGGTCTTGGCTTGAACGTAGACGGTGCGGGGGGCGATCGCGGCGAGTTGCGGGTAGATGTCGTCGAGGAAGTTCCCGGTGTCCATCAACGCCCCGAGCCACGGCGAGTCGAACTGCCCGAGGAGGCGCAGGAGTCCGGCGGCGGTGCGGGCGAGGCCCCAGTGGTTCTCGAGGGCGAGGACCACGCCGCACTCCTCGGCCTTCGGCAGGCAGCGCGCTAGGCCTTCCGCGCACCACTTGAAACCTTCGTCCTCGGACCGGCCGGGGAGTACTGGCTCGATGCCGCGGTTGGCCATCAACTCGTCGAAACTCCGGATTGTGCCCCACCGGCCGGTGTTGACCCGGATCGAGGCGCAGCCGAGTTCGTGGGCGATCTCGAGGCAGCGGCGAGTGTGCTCGACCTCGGCGGTGAGTTCGGCGGGGTCCGCCTTCACGAAGCTCTGGTGGGTGGAGAGGCAGCAGATGGACAAGCCGCGGCGGAAGGCATGGCGGCGGAGGCGGCGCAGGTAGGCCCGGCCGGCGGCGTCGAGCGGCGCGCGCTCGGGCAGGTCCATCTGGCGGTGGAGGATATCGACCCCGGCGAAGCCCAGCTCAGCCGCGCGGTCCATCACCGTCTCGATCGGGACCTTCGGGCTGCGGAAATGCCAGTACGAATACGAGGCGACGGCGAGACGCACCCGGGGACGGGCGGTCGCGGCGGCCGGGCTGGGGGCGGCGCCCGCCGGCAGCAGTGAGGCGGCACCGCCGGCGAGGGCGGCGAGGGCGTGGCGACGGCTGAGGGGTGTGACGTTCATGCGATCAGATCCTTCACCACGTGGCCGTGGACGTCGGTCAGCCGGAAGTCCCGACCCTGGAACCGGTAGGTGAGCCGGGTGTGCTCGAGGCCCAGCAGGTGCAGAAGCGTCGCATTGAGGTCGTGCACGTGCACAGGGTCCCGGACCACGTTGAACCCGAGCTCGTCGGTCGCGCCGTGGACGTGGCCCCGCTTCAGGCCGCCGCCGGCGAGCCACATCGTGAAGCAGCGGTTGTGGTGGTCGCGGCCGTCGTTGCCGCCCTGGACCATCGGGGTGCGGCCGAACTCGCCGCCCCAGATGACGAGGGTGTCGTCGAGGAGTCCGCGGCGCTTCAAGTCGCGCACGAGGGCGGCGCTGGCGCGGTCCGTGTCCTCGCAGTTCCGCTTGATGGCCTTCGTGAGGTCGCCGTGCTGGTCCCAGGCCTCGTGGAAGAGCTGGACGAACCGGACGCCGCGCTCGGCGAGGCGGCGGGCAAGGAGGCAGTTGCGCGCGTAGCTCGCCTGGCTCGGATCCTTGATGCCGTACTCCTCGAGCACCGAGGGGGGTTCCTGCGACAGATCCATGAGCTCGGGAGCACTGGTCTGGAGCTGGTAGGCCATCTCGTAGCTCTGGATGCGGGCGGCGGTCTCGGGGTCGCCGAGGTCGGCTTGGGCGAGCGCGTTGAGCTCGTTGAGGGTGTCGAGCGAGGCGCGTTGCGCGCGGGCGTCGACCCCGGCCGGGTTCGAGAGGTAGAGGACGGGGTCGCCGGTGCCGCGGAACGGGATCCCGCCGTAGACGGTGGGCAGGAAGCCGCAGCCGTAGTTGCTGGCGCCGCCGCTGGTGCCCTTGGCGCTGGTGAGCACGACGTAACCGGGGAGGTTCTCGCTTTCGGAGCCGAGGCCGTAGAGGGTCCAGGAACCGAAGCTGGGCCGGCCGAACTGCTGCGAGCCGGTGTTCATCAGGATCTGGGCCGGCGCGTGGTTCACCGCGTCGGTCTGCATGCTCCGGACGACGCAGAGGTCGTCCGCGATGGAGGCGATGTGGGGGATGAGCTCGGAGAACTCCGTGCCCGCCTGGCCGTGCTTGGCGAAGCTGTACTTGGGGCCGAGCAGGGCGGAGTTGGGCTTGATGAAGGCGGCGCGGTAGTCCTTCAGCAGTTCCGCCGGCGGCAGCTGGCCGTCGCGGCGCGCGAGCTCGGGCTTGGGGTCGAACAGCTCCAGGTGGCTGGGCGCGCCCGCCATGAACATGTAGATCACGCGCTTGGCCTTGGGCGCGAAGTGCGGCGGGCGCACGGCGAGGGGATTGGCGGGTCCCGGCTTGGCCGCCGCGTCGCGCGCCAGCAGGGAGCTGAGCGCGAGGCCGGCCATGCCCACGCCGCAGTCCTGCAG
>JBEDEF010000125.1:0-4423 GCA_041175845.1 Verrucomicrobiota bacterium | reverse complement strand
GGCCTTCGCGGCCCTCGCGGTGCCCGCGGCGGAGCGCACGCCCGCGCACCGCCGGTCCCTGCGGCGTCACTATCTGGCGGCGATTGATACCCCGACGCTGGCCATCGCCGGGCGGCTCCGGCCGCTGCTGGCCGAGCAGGATGCGTTGCGCGTCCGGGGTGGCCTCACGCTCGTGATGGAGGAGAAGAAGGACTCGGAGCCGTTCGCGCACATCTTGAATCGCGGCGAGTACAGCCAACCCGGCGAAAAGGTCGGCGCCAACACCCCCGCGGTGCTCCCGCCCTTACCCGAGGGAGCTCCGCGCAACCGGCTCGGGTTGGCCCGCTGGCTCGTGGATCCCGCCAACCCGCTTCCGGCCCGCGTCACGATGAACCGCCTCTGGCAACACCTCTTCGGGACGGGCCTCGTCGAGTCAGCCGGCGACTTCGGCGTCACCGGTGCGCGACCCTCGCACCCCGAACTGCTCGACTGGTTGGCGCGTCGTTTTATCGAGTCCGGCTGGGATCACCGCGCGATGACCCGCCTGCTGGTGACGAGCGCCACTTACCGCCAGTCCGCCGCCGTCTCTCCGGCGCTGCTCGAGCGGGACCCGGGCAACCGGCTGCTGGCGCGCGGCCCCCGCTTCCGGCTCGATGCCGAGCAGATCCGCGATCAGGCGCTCGCGGCCTCCGGCCTACTCGTGCGCCGGCTCGGCGGCCCGCCGGCCCGCCCGTATCAGCCGGAGGGAATCTGGGAGGAGGTGGCGATGAAGGAGTCGACCACCCGGTACTACCAGGCCGACGCCGGCGAGGGGCTCTACCGGCGCTCGCTGTACACGCTCTGGAAGCGCACCGCCCCCCCGCCGGCGATGGACCTGCTGAACGCTCCTAGCCGCGAGGTCGCGTGCGTCCGCCGCGACCGCACCAACACGCCGCTGCAGGCGCTGGTGACGCTCAACGACCCTGTTTTCATCGAGGCTTCCCGCCAACTGGCCGCCCGGGCGCTGGCGGAAACACCTGCCTTTGACGGGCGGCTGGACGTGATCACGCTGCGGCTGCTCGCTCGCCGTCTGAGCCCGGAGGAACGCGGCATCGTCCGCCGCACCCTCGACGCGGCGCTGGCACGCTACACGCGGGAGCCCGCGGCCGCCTCCGCCCTGCTGGCCGTCGGATCCTCGCCGACGCCCGCCGGGTCTTCCGCGCCGGAACTGGCGGCCTGGACCCTCGTGGCCAGCCAGGTGTTCAACCTCGACGAATCCCTCTGCAAGTGATCCCCGCGCCATGACCCTCCTTCCCTCCGCTTGGCACCACACCTTCTCCGCCTACAACGCGGCAGTCACGCGCCGACAGTTCTTCCGTCACTCGGGTACCGGCCTCGGGGTGGCGGCGTTGTCCTCGCTGCTTGGTTCCCGGTTGGGGGCCGCCCCCTCCGCCGCCGAACCCTGGCGCCTCGCGCCCCGGGCCAAGCGGGCCATTTACATCTCCCTGATCGGGGCCCCGTCGCAGCTGGATCTCTTCGACTACAAGCCCGGCCTCGAGGCGCGCTTTAAGGAGGACCTCAAGGACTGGCTGGCCACCCAAGGGGAGCGCCTGACGGGCATGACCGCGCGGCAGGCGGCCTTTCCCTTGGCGCCCTCGCGGTTCAAGTTCGCGCAGCACGGGCAAGGGGGGGCTTGGATCAGTGAGCTGCTGCCCTACACCGCGCGGATGACCGACGACCTCTGCATCATTCGCTCGATGCAGACCGACGCGATCAATCACGAGCCCGCCAACCAGCTGGTCTACACCGGGTCGATGCAGAACGGAAAGGCGTCGCTGGGATCATGGCTCTCTTACGGGCTCGGCTCACTCAATCAGGACCTGCCGTCCTTTGTGGTGCTCCACGCAAAGCACACCAGTCCCTTCTCCAACGTGCAGGCGATTTCCGCGCGCCTCTGGGGCTCCGGATTCCTGCCCGGCCGCCACGCGGGCGTGTCCTTCCGTTCGGCGGGGGATCCAGTGCTGTACCTCAATGACGCCCCGGGGATCCCGCGCGAATTGCGCCGCGAGATGCTCGACGGCCTCGAGCAACTCAACCGCCGCAGCTACGAGGCGATCGGTGATCCCGAGATCCAGACCCGCACGCAGCAGTACGAGATGGCCTTCCGGATGCAGGCGAGCATCCCCGAACTGGCGGACCTGACCCGCGAGCCCGAGGCGACCTACGCGCTGTACGGCGAAGAGGCACGGGTCCGTGGCAGCTTCGCCGCTTCCGCTCTGATGGCGCGCCGCTTGGTCGAGCGGGGCGTGCGGTTCGTCCAGATCTTTCACCGCGGCTGGGATCAGCACGCCAGCCTGCCCCGCGACCTTGCCGCCCAGTGCAAGGATGTGGACCAGGCCTGCTGGGGCCTCGTGCAGGATCTGAAGCAGCGCGGGATGCTGGACGACACGCTGGTCATTTTTGGCGGCGAATTCGGCCGCACGGTCTACTGCCAGGGCACGCTGACGGAGACCAATTACGGCCGGGACCACCATCCGCGCTGCTTCTCCCTCTGGATGGCCGGCGGAGGCATCAAGGGGGGCACGGTCCACGGCGAGACGGACGAGATGTCCTACAATGTGGTTCGCGACCCGGTACACATCCGCGACCTGCACGCGACCATCCTCCACCTGATGGGGATCGACCACGAACGCTTTGGGTTCAAGTTCCAGGGTTTGGACCAGCGTCTCACGGGCGTGGTGCCGGCCAAGGTCGTGCGCGGGATCTTGGCCTGAATCGAGGGCGGAGCTTCCCGCCCTTGGCTGGCGCGTCGCAACCGAGCCGCTCTCCTTTACCTCTCCGCCCATGCCCACCCCTTTCCGCGGATCCCTGGCCTACGTGGTCGCCCTGCTGTCCCCTGCGCTCGGGGGGCTCCGGGCCGCCGCGGCCGGCTCGGCGGAGTTGTCGTTCAACGAGCACATCCAGCCGATCCTCGCGGACGCCTGCTTCGCCTGCCACGGGCTGGACGCCGGGTCGCGCAAGGCGGGCCTGCGGCTCGATCGTTTCGAGCACGCGACGGCGCAACGGCCCGACGGCCCGCCGGCGATTGTTCCGGGCCGTCCCGATGAGAGCCCGCTACTGCAGCGGATTGAGTCCCCGGACCCCCGCAAGGTGATGCCGCCGCCGGAGGCTCACAAAACGATCTCCGCGGACCAGCGGGCCCTGCTGCGTCGCTGGATTGCCGAGGGCGCGCGCTACGAGGAACATTGGGCCTTCATCGCCCCGCGCCGGCCGGCGGTGCCCGCCGTGGCGGGAGTGACCCATCCCGTCGACGCGTTCATCCGGGTTCGCCTCGCCCGCGAGGGGTTTACGCCCGCGCTGGAGGCCGACCGGCGCAGCCTACTGCGGAGGGCCGCGCTGGACCTCACCGGGCTGATCCCCACGCCCGCCGAGGTCGAAGCGTTCGTCGCGGACGCGGCCCAAGGCGCCTACGAGCGGGCGATCGATCGCTTGCTGGCCAGCCCGCGGTACGGGGAACACCGGGCGCGGCACTGGCTCGACTACGTGCGGTATGCGGACACCCACGGCATCCATTTCGACAATTACCGCGCCATCTGGCCGTACCGGGACTACGTCGTGCGGTCCTTCAATTCCAACCAGCGCTTTGACGCGTTCGTCCGGGATCAATTGGCGGGGGACCTGCTGCCGGCGCGCACCCTCGACCAGTTGGTGGCCACGGGGCTGATGCGGTGTAACCTGACCACCAACGAGGGCGGCACCATCCCGGAGGAGGTGTTCGTCAACCAGACCCGCGACCGCGTCGAGGCCTTCGGCGCGACCTTCCTCGGGCTCAGCACCGGGTGTGCGGCCTGCCATGACCATAAGTTTGATCCAATCACGACGAAGGACTTCTATGGTCTCGCGGCGTTCCTGGGGAACACCGCGGAGAAGCCGTGGGATCTCAACATCGCGGAGCCGGCGCCGGTCATCCGCGTGCCGCGACCCGAACAGTCGGCGGCGACGGACTTCCTGCTACGCGCGCGAGCGGACGTGCAGGAGCGCCTGCAGCGCCGCCGCGCGCAGGCCCGTGAGCTGACGGGCGGCTGGCTGGCGGCGGGACAATGTCCCCAGCCGGTCTCGACGGAGGCCCTTGAGGTGCGGCTCCGCTTCGATGAGGGCAAGGGTGATGTCGTGCGCAACTCCGCCCCGCACCCGCGCACCGCGGCGTTCAAGGCAGAGACCAATCCGCTCATCTGGGGCGAGAGCACGTGGTTTTGGCCCTCGATGCGGATGGATATCCACACGCGCCTCAGCCTCGGGGCGGAGGGCGACGTGGAGGCGGGGGATAAGTTCTCCGCCGGCGGCTGGATTATGCTCCGCGCGAAGCCTGGCGGCGGCGTGCGCACCGGCACCGGCAACGGATCGTTCTTTGCGCGGATGGGCGACGAAAAGCGCCGGGGTGGTGCGGGGTGGGATGTCTACCAGG
>JBEDEF010000124.1:0-2512 GCA_041175845.1 Verrucomicrobiota bacterium | reverse complement strand
ATCATGAATCCGACCACGGATGTCTTCGAGCAGCGACTGGCCGCGCTCGAGGGCGGGGTGGGGGCCCTGGCTCACGCCTCGGGCCAGGCGGCCATCACGGACGCGATCCTAAATCTGGCTGGCTCGGGCGATCACTTGGTCTCGGTTTCCCAGCTCTACGGCGGGACCTACAACCTGTTTCACCACACCCTCCCCAAGCTGGGGATCCAGGTTTCCTTCGTCGATGCCCAGGATCCGGACGCCTTCCGCCGTGCCCTCAAGCCCAACACGAAGGCCTTCTACGGCGAGGGCTTGGGCAACCCCGCCCTGAACATCTTTCCCTTCGCGGAGGTGGCGGCCATCGCCCGCGAGGCAGGGGTTCCCCTGATCATCGACAACACCGCGCTCTCGCCCTACCTCAATCGTCCAATCGAATGGGGGGCCAACGTCGTTGTCCATTCGACGACCAAGTACATCGGCGGCCATGGGACCTCGATCGGCGGAGTGGTCGTCGACGGAGGTAACTTCAACTGGGGTAACGGCCGCTTCCCGGGCTTTACCCAGCCCGACGCCAGCTACCACGGGCTCGTGCACTGGGAGGCCTTCAAGGCCTTTCCGCCCGCCGGGGGTGCAAACTTGGCCTACATCCTGAAGATGCGGCTGCAACTGCTTCGCGATATAGGCGCTTGTATCTCACCGTTCAACGCCTGGACGGGCTTGCAGGGACTCGAGACCCTTCACCTTCGAATGGAACGCACCTGTGCGAATGCGCTCCGCACGGCGGAGTATCTCGCCGCGCACGGCAAGGTGGCCTGGGTCAATTATCCTGGCCTCAAATCCAGCCCTAACCACGCGGCGGCCTGCAAGTACCTGAAAGGTGGTTTCGGCGGCCTGCTCGGGTTCGGGGTCAAGGGCGGGTACGAGGCGGGCCGCAAGCTCATCGAGGGGCTTAAGCTGTTCTCCCACCTCGCGAACATCGGTGATGCCAAGTCGCTCGCCATCCATCCGGCCAGCACCACGCACAGCCAACTCACGCCCGAGGAGCAACGTTCCACCGGCGTGGGCCCGGACTACGTTCGCCTTTCAATCGGCATCGAGGACTTCGCCGATATCCAGGACGATCTGGAGCAGGCGCTCGCGCGGCTGTAAACGTCCGCCGCCGGTCCCAGCCTCCGGGACCGGCGGCGACGGGTTCAGATGGAGAAGTCGGCGGAGGGGCCGCCCGCCTCGACCCGTCCCTCGAGCGCCTCGTGCTGACGCCGGGAACGGACGACCAGCTGGTCTCCCTTGAAGTAGGCCACCGAGTTGGCGGGCACCGAGCGCAGCAGCCAGACGTTGGAACCGATGATGGCGTGATCGCCGATCCGGGTGTCGCCGCCGAGAATCGTGGCGTGCGCGTAGACGGTCACGTGGTCCCCCAGATCCGGATGGCGTTTGACGCCCTTGATCGGATTGCCCTCCTGATCGAGCGTGAAGGATTTCGCCCCGAGGGTCACCCCTTGGTAGAGCTTCACGTGATTTCCGACCGTCGCCGTCTCGCCGATGACGACCCCGGTGGCGTGGTCGATGAAGAAGTGGGTGCCGAGCCTCGCGCCCGGGTGGATGTCGCATCCGGTGCGCTCATGGGCGTACTCGGTCAGCATCCGAGGCAGGAGCGGTACGCCGAGCCTGTAAAGCTCGTGGGCGAGCCGCTGCACCGAGATCACTAGCACGCAAGGATAGGCGAGCACGATTTCCTCGAGGCTGCGTGCGGCCGGATCCCCGGCGTAGGCGGCCTCGACATCCGTGGCCACGATGCGCCGGACCTCGGGCAGCCGCGCCAGAAAGGATTCCGTGAGGGCTGCGGCTGGGGCCGCCGGCAAGTCGGCGCGAGCGAAGCGCAGGCACTTCTCGATCTCGGCGCTGAGACGGCGCTGGATCTGGCCCAGGAGGTTGTCGACGTGGGCGGGCAGGTCGGCCTCGGTGAGCGCGCGCTCCTCAAAGAAGCCCGGGAAGAGCAAATGCATGCAGTCCGCGGCCAGCAGGTTCACCGATTCCTGCGATGGCAGGTGCACGCCATCGAGGTGGTTGGTGCCACCGTGGCTGCGGTAGGAGGCGAGCAGGGCGGACTTGATTGGTTCGAGGGACATGCGCTTGTCGGAGTCAGCGCCGGGCCGAAGGCCGGGTCAAATCGCGAAAGGACGGGCGGGGCGACTCAGCGCGGGACCGGGCGGAGCGCGGCCAACGGAAGCCGGTGGCGCAGGACTTCCTCCCCGTGGTCCAAGTGGAGCGCGAGCGTGAGTACCGGGCCGTCCTTGGCCTCCCAGTCCAGCGTGAGGAGGCCGAAGTGATTGTAGGGCAGCAGCGATCCCAGCCGATGGCGGTTCAACTCGTGACGGAACACCATCGCCTTGGGCGCGGTGGCGCCCAATTGGCCGCTGAACGTGGTCGGAGCGGAGCGGGTCAGGGCGGAGCTCGTGAGCTCAAACAGCGGGTACCGCGGGTCCAACTCCCTGCCTTCCGGCTCCCGCGCGGGATCGAACCGGCTGAGTTC
>JBEDEF010000123.1:0-4524 GCA_041175845.1 Verrucomicrobiota bacterium | reverse complement strand
GCCTCGACGCGGTAGCCCTTTTCCTGCGCGAGGGCCATCACGCGCTCGAGCAGCGGTTCGTCGCCGATCTGGGCGGCGAAGCGGGCCAGCATCAGGACGGCGAGCTGGTCTCCACCGAACATCGCGAGGTAGGAGGCGACCTCGCGCTCGCGGGCGGCTTGCTCGTTGGTGTCGATGTAGCCCTGGAGCAGGTCGAGGCGGGGGCCCGCCGAGCGAGGGTCGTTGAACTGGCGCAGCAGGGCGAACCGGCGGGCGGGCTCGTAACGACCGGCGCGGCGGTTGAGGCGGACCAGTTCGGCGTAGAGCTCATCGCGCTTGCCGAAGCGGCTAATCTCCCGTTCGAGACGCTGGAGGGCAGCGTCCTCCTTGCCCCGCTCCCACTCGCAGCGGGCGAGCACGATCTGCCCCTCGAGGGAGTTTTGAAGACCCCAGGCATTGATGATCTGCTCCGCCTCGCCAAAGCGACCGTAGTCGAAATGCACCATCGCCTCCTGGAGGGCGATGAACTGGTGCTTGAGGGAGCTGCTGGGTGCGGCGGGCAGCATCCGTCGGGCCAGCTCAAGGATGCGCGTCAGCTGCCGCGCCTCGCGCATCCAGCCGAAGGTAAGCACCAGGTAGTCGAGGTCGGGATCGTACGGCAGGCCATCCGCCAGCACGTCGATGGCACGCTGGGGCAGGCCGAAGATCTGGGCCAGCTGCGTCGCCACGGTGCGGCGCACGGTGAGATCGGTGCCGGCATGGCGCAGGCCCGCCAGGAGCAAATCGCGGCCCGCCGGGTAATTCTGGCGCTCAATCTCGGCGACCCCGCGCGCAGCGTAGAAGCGGCCAAGGGAGAGCCGGAAGGTGTCCATCCGGACCGGCATAAACGCGACCTGCCAGTAGGGCGCGGCCTCCCAGCCCCGCTGGTAACGCAGCAGCGACCAGATGGCGGCCGCCCCCAACAACCAAACGGCGACGAGGGACGCAGCGAGGAAGAGGATCAGGCGCCCCCAGTAAAAGTGATAGAAGGTCCCCTCGGACGTGCCGAGGCGCACCCACAGCTTGAAGCGGTAGGCGCGGTTCTGGGGATCGAAGATCTTCGCCGCCGCGCGCTCGATGACCATGGGGATGAAACCCGCCGCGCGCCTGGCACCCGGCCCGGCCCGACGCAGGTTGCGGGCAAGTACGGTTAGCGTCGCGGTGAGTGCAAACTGAAACCGGCCGCCCGCCTCAGCGGAGCGCCTGATACATCGCGATCTTCCAGCGCTGGTTGAGATCGCTGCCGCCCGCCGGCATCAGCTGGGTGAGGAACAACCCGACGAGTCGCTCGCGGGGGTCGACGACATACTGGGGAAAATAGGCGCTGCCCCAGCCGTAGGCGCCTTCACTGCCCAGCTCCCCGTGGCGGCCGGGCTGGGTGTTCACCCAAAACCCGAGGCCGAATCCCGCGGTGTCGCCGCGGTACTTTTCGCCCAGGTGATCCGTGCGCATCAGCTCCACCGACTTGCGGCTGAGCAGGCGTACGCCCTCCAACTCGCCCCCGTTGAGCAGCATCTGCAGGAACCGAGCGTAATCGCGAGCCGTGGACAACAGGCCGGCCCCGCCGGAAAAGCATTTCCGCGGGCCGCGCACGTAATGGCCTTGGTCCCCAGGACGCAGGACCCCGCCGGCGAGGGCGTACACCTTGGCCAGGCGCTCCTCCTTCTCCGGCGGCAGAAAGAAATGCGTATCGGTCATCCCGAGCGGCGCACAAATCCGCTCCGCGATAAACCGGTCCAACGGCAGCCCGGAGACGACCTCGACCAGCCGGCCGAGCACGTCCGTGGAGTAGCCGTACTGATAAGCCTCACCCGGGTGGGCGTGCAGCGGCAGCCGGCCCAGCCGGTCGATCACCGCCGCGAGGGTCTCATCCTTGTCCGCAAAGTACCAGCCGCTGAGGCCCGCGGCCTTGTAGTCTGCGGCCGCGAGGCCACTGCCGTAGGTGAGCCCGGCGGTATGGGTGAGCAGGTCGCGGATGCGGATCGGGCGGCGGACCTTCTCGGTGCCATAGCGGGTGCCGGGCGGCGCGGCGGCGGGCGGCGGCACGGCGACCATCCCGTCGCGGAAGGCGGGCAGGAAGCGCTCCAGCGGATCCTGCAGGCGGAAGCGACCCTCCTCGTAGAGCATCATCACGGCGACGCTCGTCACCGCCTTGCTCATCGAGGCGATGCGGAAGATGGCGTCCGGCGCCATCGGCCGGCCGGCCTCGAGGTCCTGGTGGCCGTAAGTCCGGAAGTGCGCAGGCCGGCCAGCGTGGCCGAGATACATGATGGCCCCGGCCAGTTGCCGGCGATCCACATGGTCCTGGATTAGGGCGTCGAGACGGTCGAGGCGGCCGGGGGCAAAACCGGTGCCCTCCTGGGCGGGCAGGACCGCGGCCAACGCGAGGAGGAGCGGGGCAAACAGGGGCAGGCGCATCCCGGGAGGCAAGGCTCCGGGACGGCGGGCGTCACGCGTGAAAAGCGCGGCGGCCGGAGTGGCGTTCAGGTACCGGCGGGAAGGAGCGTCTCGATCCGGTCCATGATCGCGTTCATCCGCGCGAGCAGGGCGCGGTAGGGGGCGGGCGTGGCGAGATCGACGCCGGCGCGCCGGACCAATTCGTAGGGATGGGCGGAGCCGCCGGCGCGGAGCAGGCCGAGGTAGGTATCGACCGCGCCAGGCTCCCCGGCGAGGATCCGGCTGGCGAACAGCTGGGCGGCCGCGATCGAGGTCGCGTACTGGTAGACGTAGAACCGGCTGTAGAAGTGCGGGATGTAGGCCCATTCCACCGTCACGAGGTCGTCGATCGTGAGCACGCCCTCAGCGTGGCCATGGTGCCGGCGGAGCAAGTCGCCGTAAAGCTGGCTGAGGCGCTGCCCGGAGAGGGCGCCGCCGCGCTGCACGGTCTCGTGGATCGCCAGCTCGAATTCGGCGAACATCGCCTGGCGGAAGAAGGTGCCGCGCAACCCCTCCAGCGCGGAACCGAGGAACGCGAGGCGCTCCCGGTCGCTGGTCGCGACACGCAGCATATGCTCGAGCAGCAGGGCCTCGTTGACGGTCGAAGCGATCTCGGCCGTGAAGATCGGGTACCGGGCCGTGGTGGCCGGCTGCGCCCGGTTGGCCAGGACCGAATGAATCCCGTGCCCCCATTCGTGGGCGAAGGTGGTCAGCGATTCGTAGTCGCCGTTATAATTCATCAGCACGTACGGGTGCGCGTCCGCCACGCTGCCGCTCATGTAAGCGCCCGAGGCCTTGCCCGGGCGGGGGTAGGCGTGCAGGTAACGGCCGGCCAGCGCGTGGGCGAGGTCCCGACTGTAGTCGGGGCCGAGCGGCGCGGCGGAGGCCAGAGTCAAACGGCGCGCCTCCTCAAGGGGGAAGGCGCGCTCGCCGGGCAGCATCGGCGGGTAGATGTCCCAGTAGCGGAGGTCCTTGATCCCGAGCAGGCGGCCCCGCAGACGGAAGTAGCGGTGCAGGGTCGGCAACCCAGCGTTGGTCTCCGTGATGAGCGTGCGGTAGACCGCCTCCGGAATGGCGTCCGCGTGGAGCGCGGCGGCGAGCGCACTCGGATGGCGCCGCACACTGGCATTGAACCAGTCGGCCTTCACTTGGGCGAACAGCGTCGCCCCGAAAGTGCGCTCGTACTCCCGCATCCGGCCCCAGAACGCGCGGAACACGGCCTCCCGGTCCGCCCGCGCCGGCGCCGCCCGCCAGCGCGTGTAACCTGCCTGGTCCAGCCGCGCCTCGGTGCCGTCCGCCAATCGGATCGTCGGCCACGGCAAGTCCGCGTTGGCGAGGACGCCGTAGATGGACCCGGCGGAGCCGGTGACCAGGGAAGTGGCGGAGAGGACGGCCTCGGCCTCCGCCCCGAGGGTGTGCGGAGCCCCGCGCAGGATCTCTTGGAGCGGGAAACGATGGGGCGCGAGCCGGGGCTCCGCCGCGAGGTAAGCCTCGATTCGCGCCGCGCCCAGCGCGAGCAACTCCGGCCGCAGGTAGCTGACGGTCCGGCTGAACTGGCTGGCCAGGAGACCCATCTCCTGGCGGCGCTCCAGCGGTGGGGCCAGCCGGGTGTCCTCGTCCGCCTGCAGGGAGGCGTACGTGTAGAGTCGGATGAGCTCTCGGCTCCGCTGCTCGATCGCCCCCAAGGCCTCGAGCAGCACGCCCGCACCCTCACCGAGGCGACCCGCAAAAGTGGCGAGCGACGGCAACTCCGCCGCCAATCGCTCCTTCGCCGCCCGCCACGCGGCCTCGTCCCGGTAAAGGGGGGTGAGGTCCCACACCGCGAGCGGATCGTCGGCCGTCGGAGCAGCCGCGGCGGGAGCAGAGGGAGCGTTGAAGGCGGCGACCAAAACGGCCGCCGCCGCGCGCGGCGGCAGGAAGGTCATGGGCTCGAAGGAGCCCCGGAGGGCTTCGGCGTCAACGCCGGCCGGGGATTTTCTTGAGCCGCGCGCGCGATGCCACCTTGCTCGACCCCCTCAATGCGCGCGCTCCGCATGCTCCTGCCGCTCTTGCTGGCCATGACCGGAACCC
>JBEDEF010000122.1:0-5676 GCA_041175845.1 Verrucomicrobiota bacterium | reverse complement strand
GGCCCGCACCGCCTCCTGATTTTGCCTCGTGACACGCGCCCCCGCTCGTGCGGGGGCGTTTTGTTTTCCGGCCGCGTGGCGGGGGCGAGGTCGGTTATCCCGAAAGACGCTTAGAGCAATTTTCTGTGCGGACCGGCGCCGCGTATATTCAAGCCAACAGCAACGGCCGACTACATCCCGCTGATGAGCCTGCGATCACGCCCCTGAATCGGGGTTATCTCTATGGCGACGCGGTGTACGAGGTGTGGCGCAGCCATGCAGGCGTGCTGTTCGCATTTATGGAGCATTGGGCCCGCTTGGAGCGTTCGGCTGCCGCCCTTTACCTCGCGTTGCCCCTCACGCCCGCGCAGTGCCACGCCGAGATCGCTCGCACCGCCGCTGAGTTTCGTGCGCGCACGGGTGAGGTGGGCGACCTGTATGTCCGCCTCCAGGTCACACGGGGCGCCGGGCCTATTGGCCTGGATCCGGGGTTGGCGGATCGTTCGGATTGGACGTTGCTCGTGCAGTGCGCACCTCCTCCGGCGACGCGGGGATTGCGCCTCGCGATCCCACGTTCGCTGCGGCGCAACCCCGCCGCTTGCTTAGACCCCGGTTGGAAGACGGGAAATTACCTCAATAACCTGCTCGGGGTGGGGGAGGCTCGCCGCTGCGGCGCTGATGACGCACTCTTTCTAAACCTCGCCGGCCAGCTGACGGAGGTCTCCACGGCCTCTCTGGTTTTGGTGCAAGAGACGCGCTTACTTACCCCGCGTCTGGAAGACGGCCTGCTTGCTGGCATCACCCGCGAGTTGCTGCTCATGAAGGTTGCCCCGCGCGCCGGGCTTACCGTCGAGGAACGCTCGATCCACCCGGCGGAATTAGATCTCTGCTCCGAGGCAATGGTGCTTTCGACAACCAAGCAAGTGACGCCGGTAGCAGCGATCGACGCGAGGCAGTGGCCAGTCGCTCCGGGCCCCGTCACGCGCCGCCTAATGGCGGCCTGGCAGGACTGGGTGGTCGCTTATGCGGATCAGCACCCTGAGTTTCGAGTGTGACGGCCCCCGGGTGAAGATGACATCCCGCGGATCGGCGCAAGGCCCAGGTGGGGAGTGTCCCGACCCAAGCCTCGTAATCTTTCAGCTCCGTTCCCCCGTGGAGGCCAGGATGGCTGCCATCACGAGATTGTCCTCGGCCTCGCTATCCTCGCCCGTCGCGAGGCTCGATCATTAAAAGGCGATTTTGCCCAAACCTAGTTGATCGAGTGGAGGGATCCGGCACTCGCGAAGGACATCTGCGGCGCCTTAGGCCAAGGTGGCGAGAATCGCGTTGAACGTCGCGCTTGGACGCAGAGCGGCCGCAGCCTTCGCGGAGTCGGGCCGGTAGTAGCCGCCGATGTCAACTGGGCGACCTTGCGCGGCCAAGAGATCCTGGGCGATGCGTTTTTCCTGCGCGGTGAGTTGCGCGGCAACAGGTGCGAACTTCGCCTGCAGTGCCGCGTCCCGGGTTTGCGCCGCCAACGCCTGCGCCCAGTAAAGGGCGAGGTAGAAATGACTACCCCGATTGTCCGTCGTCCCCAGCTTTCGGCCTGGGGATCGGTCTTGCTCGAGAAACTTGCCAGTCGCTTGGTCCAAGGTGTCGGCGAGGACCCGGGCGGGAGCGTGGTTGAAAACCTGCCCCAGGTGCTCGAGCGACGCGGCCAGCGCAAAGAACTCGCCCAACGAGTCCCAGCGCAGATACCCCTCCTGAAGGAACTGCTCGACGTGCTTGGGCGCCGAGCCGCCGGCTCCGGTTTCAAACAGGCCGCCGCCCTTCATCAGCGGGACGATGGACAGCATCTTCGCGCTGGTGCCGACCTCGAGGATCGGGAACAGGTCCGTGAGGTAGTCGCGCAGCACGTTGCCGGTCACCGAAATCGTGTCCTGGCCTGCCCGTAGGCGCTCCAAAGTTGCTCGGCAGGCAGTCGCGGGGGCGAGGATGCGGAGGTCGAGCCCGGCCGTGTCCAGGTGCGCGAGCGCCGCGCGGACCTTGGCGATCAGTTGCGCGTCGTGGGCGCGGGCTTCGTCCAGCCAGAAAATGGCGGGCGTGGCGCTGAGGCGGGCGCGGTTGACGGCCAGTTTCACCCAGTCCTGCACCGCCGCGTCCTTGGTCTGGCAAGCCCGCCAGATGTCTCCCGCTTCGACGCGATGAGCGAGGAGGACCCGGCCCTGCTCGTCCACGATGCGAATCTCGCCGTCAGCCGCGGCGACGAAGGTCTTATTATGCGAGCCATATTCCTCAGCAGCCTGCGCCATTAGCCCGACGTTTGGCACCGTGCCCATCGTCCGGGGATCGAAGGCGCCGTGCGTCCGGCAGAAGTCGATGGTGGCCTCGTAGATGCCGGCGTAGGAGCTGTCAGGAATCACCGCGAGGGTGTCCTGCAGCTTGCCTTGCGCGTCGTACATCTTCCCGCCGGCCCGGATCATTGCGGGCATCGAGGCGTCGATGATGACGTCGCTGGGCACGTGCAGGTTGGTGATGCCCTCATCCGAATTGACCATCGCCAGCGCCGGGCCGGCCGCAAGGGCGGCCTTGAGGTCTGCCTCCAGCGCCGCCCGCTCCGCCGCCGGCAGGCGCGGCAGCTTTTCCATCAGGTCACCTAGGCCGTTGTTCCAATCGACCCCGAGGGCGGTGAGGGACTTCGCGTGGCGGGCGCAAAAGTCCGCGAAATAGGCCTGTACCGCGTATCCGAACAGGATGGGGTCGGAGACCTTCATCATCGTCGCCTTGAGGTGCAGGGAGAACAACACGCCCTCTTGCCGGGCCCGGTCGAGCTGGGCGGCATAGAAGGCCCGCAGCGCGCGCCCGCTCATGAAGGTGGCGTCGAGGATCTCCCCTGCCTTAAGCGACAGCTTGGGCAGCAACCCCCGGGGCACGTCGCCGGGGGCGATGAATTCGATCCGCGCCGTCGTCGGGGACTCCAGGGTCACCGAGCGCTCGTTGGCGAAGAAATCGTCGCGCCCCATCGTCGCCACGCGCGTCCGGGAAGCGCCGCTCCACGCGCCCATGCTGTGCGGATGGGCCCGCGCGTAGTCCTTCACCGCCTTGGGTGCCCGGCGGTCCGAGTTGCCCTCGCGCAGCACCGGGTTGACGGCGCTGCCCTTCACCCGGTCGTATCGGGACTTCGCGTCGCGCTCTGCCTCGGTCGCCGGGTTTTCCGGATAGTCGGGGAGGGAGAATCCCTGGCCCTGCAGCTCAGCGATGGCCTCCTTCAACTGGGGCACCGACGCGCTGATGTTCGGTAGTTTTATAATGTTGGCCTCCGGGCGCAGGGTCAGGGCGCCAAGTTCCGCGAGGTGGTCGGCCTGCCGCTGCTGTGCGGGCAGGCGGTCGGCAAAGGCGGCGAGGATGCGTCCCGCCAAGGAGATGTCCCTCGTCTCCACGGCGATTCCGGCCGGCCGCACGAACGCCTGGACGATCGGCAGGAGCGAAAACGTGGCCAGGGCGGGGGCCTCGTCGGTCTGGGTGTAGATCAGGATGGGCTGGGCGGACATGGCGTGTCGGTGAAAAGGGTGAGCGGAACCGAACGCTCCGGGCGGGTCAAAAGCAAATACGGTGCGGAGCGTGGTCCGGGCGGGGGAGCTGACCCGGGAATCGGGGTTACGGAAAGATTTGGTTGCGTTCGGTCCGCGCCAGGCTTTGCCTCAATCCCTTTTCCATTACGCCTGCCCCCGATGGTCGGGGCGACAGGTGGACCGAAACCATGAGCCAAAAGTTCAAACTAAACGTCGCCGCCCGCGCCCAAACCGGTCGTAGCGCCTCCCGTCGTCTCCGTAAAGCCCAGCGGGTGCCCGCGGTCCTTTACGGGAAGCACACGAAGCCTGAATCCCTCTCGATCGACGCGCCGGAATTCGTGCGTCTGCTGAAGGCCGTGGGCGGTCGCGCCGTGCTGGTTGATCTCCAGCGGGGCGACCAGTCCGCGCCGGTGATTTCCTTCCTACAGGAAGTCCAGCGCGACCCCATCACCGACAAGTACCTCCACATCGACCTGCAGGAGGTGAAGGCCGACGAGAAGTTCGAGATCCGCGTTCCGGTGCACCTGAGCGGAGAGTCGTTTGGCGTGAAGAACCAGAGCGGCGTGTTGGAGATGGCGACTCCCGCCCTCCGGATTCGCGTGCTCCCGAAGGACCTGCCCGAGGCGATCGTCGTCGATGTCACCGAGCTCAAGGTCGGTGAGACGATCAAGGTGGGCAGCCTGAAGGCGCTCCCTGGGGTGGATTTCCTCGATTCCAAGGGTCAGCCTGTGGTCGCCTGCGTCGAGCCGGTTGCCGAGGTCGTTCAGGCCGTGGCTGCCGCGGCCGCGCCGGCCGAGGGTGCCGCCGCCGCTGCGCCCGCCGAGGGTGCCGCCGCCGCCGCGGCCGCTCCGGCCGCTGGTGGCGACGCGAAGGCCGCGGCTCCCGCCGCCGCCGGCGCGAAGGCTGCCGCCCCCGCCGCGGGTGCCAAGCCGGCCGCCGCTCCGGCCAAGAAGTAATCCTCCCGCAGGTTCGCGGCCGTCCCCCGCCGGAACGGCCGCTCGGTTCGAAGTTCTTTGAGTCATGTTCCATTCGCTCGTCGTCGGCCTGGGCAATCCGGGCCGCGAATACCGCGACACCCGGCATAACCTGGGCTGGCAGGTGCTCGACGCTCTCGCCGCCCGGGAACGTCTAGAGTGGCGCCCCGCGCCCCAGTTTCGCGCGGAGGTGGCCCGCTGGGACCGTCCGGGCTCCCCGGCGTGCTGGCTGGTCAAGCCGCAGACGTTTATGAACGCCAGCGGCGAAGCCGTCGGGCCCCTGGCCCGTTACCATCGCATCCCCGCCGCGGGGATCGTGGCCGTGTACGACGACCTCACCCTCGATCTCGGCCTCCTCAAGGTTTCGGTCGGGGGCGGCTCCGCCGGTCACAACGGTGTGGCTAGTCTTGTCCAGCACGTGGACGGACCTTTCGTCCGCTTCCGTTTGGGAATCGGGCCCCGCGAACCCGCTGCGATGGAACTGTCCGACTTCGTCCTTGGAACCTTTACTCCCTTCCAATCCGTCCTCGTTGCCCAACGTCTGCCGCATTTCCTCCAAGGCCTCGACCTCCTGCTCACCCGGGGCGTCGACGCCGCCATGAACCAACTCAACCGCCGAGATCCCAAATGAACCCGTCCCACCGCAGCTACCACGCCTCCTTCATCCTCGATAACCGGGGTAAGGAAGAGACCGTCGACCAGATCGTCGAGGGCATCAAGAAGGTCATCACCGAGGTCAAGGGTGAGGTCGCCTCCGTCGAGAACATCGGCCGCAAGGACTTCGTCCGCGTGACCGACCGCAAGTTCACGGGCGCCCACTACGTGCACATTGACTTTTCGGGCCCCGCCGACGCCCCGGCCGCCCTGCGCGAGAAGCTGCGCCTGAACGGCAGCGTGTACCGGACGTTCATCCAGGGCGCCTGAGGCGCCTTTCTCGCCATGCCTGCGCTCAACAAGGTCCTGCTGATGGGGAACCTGACCCGCGACCCCGAGTTGCGCGTCACCCCCAAAGGCACCCCGATCTGCCAGTTCGCTCTCGCGATCAACCGGCAGTTCAAGATGGAGTCCGGGGAGAGCCGAGAGGAGGTCATCTACGTCGACGTTGAGGCCTGGGGCAAGCAGGGTGAGACCATCGCCAAGTATTGTACCAAAGGCCGCCCCCTCTACGTGGA
>JBEDEF010000121.1:0-2998 GCA_041175845.1 Verrucomicrobiota bacterium | reverse complement strand
CCCCCAATTGTGCGTGCCCGCGACGCTCAGGCGTCGCACGGCGAAGGGCCAGTCGGGCTTGGTCGCCTCGGACTGCGGGGCCCAGACCTCCAGCGTGTGGCCTGCCTGGGCGGCGGCCCGGGCCATTTCCTCCGCGAACGTCGCGATCCCCCCCCGTTGCGGGAAGAACTCGTGGGTGAGCAGGCAGAGGGGCGGGAAGCCGGAGGACGGGGCGCGCATGCGCGGAGGAAAATCAGGGCCGCGCGGCGACCCCGGGCCGGAGGGCTACGGGACGCCCCGGCCCGGCGCAAGCGTCGTTCCGCCACCAGCCGATTGTGACCCGGCGGACGCAGCGCGGCCACCACCTGTCCGCCGCGCTCAGGTGACGATTCCGTGAGAATAATGGGGTTTACTTTCGCGCCCTCCGCGACATACACCCCCGGGAGATGTCAGAAGCCGCCGCCACGCCAACGCCGCCGAACAAACCGGTCGCCCCCGCGCCCAAACCGTTCGCGCCGGAGGACGAGGTTGCGCTCCGCGAATCGCTGAAGCGCTGCTCCCCCTCGACCTTCGAAGCGGCCATCCAATTCCGGAAGACGGCGAACCCGGAACATGTTCCGGCAGTAGTGATCGGCGTCATCGAGCGCTTCGTCGAACCGGACCTGCGGGTCAAACTGAAGGATGCCGACGACGACCTGCGGCTGATCGAAGACCTGGGCATCGACTCCCTCACGATGATGGAAATCGTGATCCTCGTGGAGGACGTCCTCCAGATGTCCATCAACAACGAGGAGTTGCGCAATCTCCGGACCGTCGGCGACGTGAAAACGTTCATCGATTGCAAGGTCCGTGGGCTGCCGCTGCCAAAGCCGACCAAGTTCCTCCCCATCGAGCACATCGGTTCGGTGATGCCGATCCAGCCGCCCTTCCTCTTCCTCAACGAGGCCTCGGTCAGCTCCACCTCCGCGAGCGGAAAGTACAAGATTACGGGCCAGGAGTTCTTCCTCCAGGGGCACTTTAAGGACAATCCAGTGATGCCCGCCTCGATCATGCTCGAAGCGCTGGGCCAGCTCGCGGTGCTGTACCTGCTCGAGGGCGCCCCGGCGGAACCCGGCAAGCGGGTCAGCCCCCAGACCATTTTCTTTACCGGCTGCGAAGGAGTTCGCGCCCATCGGCTGTGCAAACCGGGTGACATCCTGTCCCTCTCGGTGAAGCCGAAGCGCATGAAGATGCCGTTGGCCACCTTCGAGGGATCCATCCGCGTGGGCGCCGACAAGGCGGTCATTGCCGAGGAAATTACCCTCACCTTCGGCTTCGTGGATATTGTGGAGGCTCCGGCGCCCGTCGCCGCCGCACCCGCGGTGGTCGCCCCTGAGCCCGCGCCCGCCGCCCCGCTCCGCGCGGCCGTGAACGCCTGAGGCCGGGCCATCCGGCCGGCACCCGCCCAGGCCCCATGCCGCGAGTCTTCATCACCGGCCTCGGGTTCGTCACCAGCATTGGGAACGACGCCGCCACGGTGGTCGACCACCTCCGATCGCTGCGTCACGGGCTCGCGCTCTACCCGCCCTTCCAGACCCCGGAGATCCCCTGCAAGGTCGTTGGGACGATCAAGGGATTCAGCACGGACTCGACGGACCCCGAAGATTGGACTTTCCCGGCGGCCTACTCGATCAAGCGAGAGCTCCTCCGCTCGATGGCACCCAACGGGCTCTACGCCCACTGTGCGCTGCTGCAGGCGATTGCGGACGCGCGCTTGGCACCATCCGACGTTTCCAATGCGGACACCGGCCTCTACGCGGCCTCGGGCGGTTCGCCGTACCTGACTCACCACCACCACGAGCGCCTGCAGAAATTCGGAGTAATGCGGTGCTCTCCGCTGGGCATCGTCGCGTCGATCGTGGGGACGCTGAACTTCAACCTCGTAGCCGCCTTCCGCATCCAAGGCGCGTCCTGCGGCTTCTCCTCGGCCTGCGCCTCTTCGGCCCACGCCCTCGGCTTCGCGTTCGACGACCTGGTGCTCGGACGCCAGAAGCGGATGTTCATCGTCGGCGCGGAGGACGGTAACCGCGACGCGATCCTGCCCTTCGCCGGGATGCGCACCCTCTCGCTGCAATCGGATCCGGCGCTGGCGTCGCGGCCCTTTGACGCGGCACGCGATGGCTTTGTCGGCACGGGCGGGGCCACCGTGATGGTCCTCGAGACGGAGGACGAGGTCGCCCGCCGCGGGGTCACCCCCTACGCGGAGGTGCTCGGCTGGGGCCAGGCCTCGGACGGACACAACGTGGCCATTTCGCACCCCGAGGGCCTTGGCTCCGCGGCCGCGATGCGCCTCGCGCTGAAGGCCTCCCGGGTGGAACCCGCGGAGGTCGACTACGTGAACGCCCACGCCACCTCCACCCTCATTGGCGACATCTCGGAGGCGCGGGCCCTGCGCGCGGTGTTCGGCCCGGCCCTGCCGCAGGTGGCCGTCAGCAGCACCAAGGCCCTCACCGGCCACGGGCTGTCCCTCGCCGGGGTGATGGAGAGCGCCTTCTGCGCGCTTGCCCTGCGCCAGGGCTTTGTGCCGGGTTGCGCCCACTTGAGCACGGTGGATCCGGAATGCGCCGGCCTGAACCTCCCGCGGACGACCGAGGCGCGGGCGGTGCGCACGGTGCTCAAGAATAGCAGCGGATTCGGCGGCGCGAACGTGGCGGTCCTCTTCCGGAGAGCCGCCTGAGCTGACCCGTGGGCCGCGTCTCCGACCTTTACCGCACGGCCTTCGTCACCGGGGCCTCCACCGGCCTAGGCCGGGAGTTCGCCCGGATGCTGCTCGCCGAAGGCGTGACTGTCTGGGGCACCTCCCGCGACCCCGCGCGCTTGGCCGACCTCGCCCACGAATACCCCGGTCGCTTCCACCCGGTGGCGCTCGACCTGCGGAATGCAGCGGAGGCCCTGGCGACGTTCCAACGGGTGGACGCCGCGGCGGGCGGCTGCGACCTGCTCCTGTACAATGCCGGTTTCGGGGGCTTCGGGGAGGTCA
>JBEDEF010000120.1:0-3583 GCA_041175845.1 Verrucomicrobiota bacterium | reverse complement strand
CTGTGGCCGCACCCGCCCGAATATCGAGGATCGGGATCAAGCGCTCCCCGATCCGCTTGAACGAGGGTGCGGCCACAGTGCGGCCGTAGGCCACCCCCCCCGGCGCCTTGTGGTCGGCGTCGTCCACAATGACGGTGATCACCACCTTGGGCCGGGCGGCGGGGAAGAAGCCCGAGAAGGAAGCGATGTGGTGCTTCTTGGACCACTGGCCGTCGACGAACTTTTGGGAAGTTCCGGTCTTGCCCGCCACGTCGAACCCCTCGATCGCGGCCTCCAGCGCCGTGCCGCCCTTCCGCGTGACCCCAACCAGCATTGCCGCCACCTGGGACGCGGTCCGCGGCGAGACGGCCCGTCCGATTTCCATCCGGCCGTAGCGGTAGACCGTCTCGTTGGCGGCATCGCGGATCTCACGAATGACCTGCGGCCGCAGCAGGACGCCTCCGGCAGCGATCACCGCCATCGCTTGGTGCATCTGCAGCACCGTGGAAGAGACCGAATGCCCCATCGGAATGCGGGTGATATCGATGGGATACCAGCGCTGATGGGGATGGAGGATGCCCGCCACCTCCCCGCCAACCGGGAAGCCAAGGCGCGAGCCGAAGCCGAAGGCGCGCGCGTAGCGCTCGAGGCGCTCCTCGCCCAGCATGATCCCCAGTTGAGCAGCACCACGGTTGCTGGAGTGGCTCAGGATCTCCGCGATCGTGAGTCGGCCCATCCGGTGGTCCTCAGCGGGCAGGGAAAGCATCCGGCCCCGATGCGCCATCCGCTCCACCGTGCAGTCGAGGACAGAAAGCGGCGTCACCAGCCGCTCCTCGAGGGCCCCGGCCGCCGGCACGATCTTGAAGACGGAGCCCGGATCATAGATATCCGCGACGGCCGCGTTCTTCATCCGCGCCTCCTCCGACTTCGGCACCTTGTTGAATTCGTTCAGGTTGAAGGACGGATAGTTCGCGAGGGCCAAAACGAAACCATCGAGGTCGCTGACTACAATCGACGCCTTGCGAGGCTCAAATCGGGTCGCGAGCTGCGCGAGCTCCTGCTCGACGATGTCCTGCACCGTGGAATCGATGGACAGAATGACATTGTACCCATCGCGGCGCGGCACCTCACGGGAGGCGAACTGGGGCAGTTCCCGGTTGCGCCCGTCGCGCTCCCCCACCCGCCAGCCTTGCTGGCCCCGGAGGTAAAAGTCCGCGTAGGCCTCGATCCCGGCCGCCGCCTGGTGCTCACGGTTCACATAACCGATCACGTGCGCCGCCAACTCATTACTCGGGTAGACCCTTCGGTAGTGCCGGATCCCGTAGACGCCCCGGACGTCGAGCCGGCGGATCCGCTCATAGAGGGATTCGGAAACGTCTTCGCGCAGCTTGACCCAAGTGATGGGCCGCTGCTCCTCCTCGCTTCCACGGGCCGCCGGCAGCGCGAATGGCATGGGAGCCGCTCCAGCGTCATCGCCCTCCTCGCCCCGCGTACCGGCGTGCCGAAAACGCGGCTGAAAGTGTTCGCGTAGCTCCGTCTCCGGCAAGTCCAGGAGGGTCGCCAACTCGCCCCACTTCCGCTCGTCCCGCGGCAGCAGCGAGTGCGGGTCTACGCCAAGCACGATCTCGGAACGACTGGTGGCGAGGCGGGCGCCGCGCGCATCGAGGATGTCGCCGCGCCGAGCCGGTTCCGGGATCAGCATCGGCCGCACCTTGGCGAGCGATTTCAGCAGGGCATCGCGGTCGATCACATGGAGCCAGATCAACCGTACGCCCAGCCCCCCAAAACAGAGCAGCAGGCAACTGCCGAGCAGCACCATCCGACCACTGGAGGCGAAGCCCTTGGACATCGCTTAGAATCCGGGTAGGGAGACCCGCAGCGCGGACGCCGGCACGGGGCCGTCGGTCAGCACCCCCGCGTTGGCACGGCGCGCGAGGCGCTCAACCACGTTGTCCGTGACGTGGACCACCGGGATCTGGTTCATCGGCACCAGCCCAAGGCCCAGGGCGGCGTTTAGGTGCCGCAATTTGTCAGAGGCCTGCTCCGTCTCGATCTGGGTGCGCGTCTCGTCAATCAGCCGGTCATAGCGGGCGAGTTGCGCGGCGAGATCGCGATTGGCCTTCGCGGTCGCAGAGATCTGGTGTCGCATCCAGACCGTGACAAGGCCGGCGGAGCCGCCGAGGCCGATCGTGACGAGAAGCCAGACCAGCAGTTGGTTGACGAAGGCGGAGGTGTCCTTTCTCACGGCGAAAAATCAGAGGCGGCGCAGGGCGCGGAGCTTTGCAGATCGGCTGCGCGGGTTGGCGGCGACTTCGTCGGCCCCCGGCGTAATCGGCCGGCGCGTCAGGGGTTCGGCCCACACGGTGCGGAGGTCCTGCGGCGTGGCATCGGCCGCGCTCTCCGGCTGCCCGCACATCCGGCGGCAGAACTGCTTCACCGGCCGGTCCTCGAGGGAATGAAAGCTGATGACGGCAAGCACGCCACCCGGCGCAAGGCGGGCGAAGGCCTCGGGCAGCGCGCGCTCGAGGGCGCCCGTCTCGTCATTGACTGCCATCCGGAGGCCTTGGAAGGCGCGCGTGGCTGGATGAATCCGGGACGTGTGCCGCACCGGCGCCGGGATGGCGTCCGCAATGAGCGCAGCGAGGGATCCCGTGCGGGCGAGCGCCCCGGAGCCTCGCGCGGCGCGTAACGCCCGCACCACCCGGCGCCACTGCGGCTCCTCGCCGAGATCGCGGATCGCCCGCACCAGCATGTCCTCCGTAGCGGTTTCCAGCCAGAGACCAGCCGGCACCCCAACGCGCGGATCCATCCGCATATCGGCCGGGGCATCCTGCCGGAAGGAGAAGCCCCGCGCAGCGTCGTCGAGCTGGAAGGACGAAACTCCGAGGTCGAAGAGAATCCCTTGGAAGCCGGAGGGCGCGAGTTCACGCAGCCGGCCGAAGTCGAGGTCCAAGAGTTCTAGGGCGCCGGGGTAGTCGTGACAGAGGGGGGCGGCCCGATCTCGCGCGGCCGGGTCGCGATCCAGTGCCACGACGCGCACTCCGGGAGCCGCGGCGAGCAGGGCCCGCGTGTGGCCGCCCCCGCCGAACGTGCAGTCGAGAAAACGGTCGCCGGCGCGCGGCGCGAGCAGCGCCAGCACCTCGCGCAGCAGGACGGGTTGGTGTCCGGGGGATGTCACCACAGGCGGAAGTTCAAGGGCCGCGGGGAGCATCGCAGCCTCCTCTCCCCGCCGGTGCCGCGCGCGCCAGCAGCCGTAGCCGCAGGATCGCGCTCCGCCGCGGACGCACCGGCCCCGGGAGGGAAGACGGCCGGGGGGAAGCGGTAGGGCGGGCTGGAACCGAGTGGCGCATCTTAGATGTCCATCTGGCGCATCAGGTCGCCAAAGTGTTCGCCTGCGGAGCGCGCTTCCTCCTGCTGCCAGCGTGCCGGACTGTAGATGTTGAACTTGGTGAGCGTCCCCACGAGCACCGCCTCGCGCGCCAAGCCGGCGTGCCGCAGAAGTTCGGCGGAGAGTCCAATCCGGCCGGCCTTATCGAACGAAAAGTCCTGCGTCTGGGAAAAAAACCGGGCGGCAAAGGCCTGCGCCTTCGCGTCGCTCATCTTC
>JBEDEF010000119.1:0-9951 GCA_041175845.1 Verrucomicrobiota bacterium | reverse complement strand
CTCTTACCCCGTCCCTAGTCTCGTTCCGTCCCGCCCCGCCCGCCGTCGTCTCCTTTCCGTGGCCCCTCCCTTCCGGAGGGGCTCCCTCTTTTCTTCCTCTCCGTTCCTTTCCGCCGCCATGAGTCACCCTTCGCTGGCCCACGATCTCGCCCTCAAACGCACCGTTCACGCCCCCATCGAGCAGAAGCCGCACTACGCCTGGCGTGACGTCGTCGCGGGCCAGGGCATCGCGGTGCCCGAGATCGTGCTGCTGTGTCCGCACGGCGAGGAGCGTTTCGTCCTCGCGGAAGTGGCCGACACCCTGGGCAAGGCATTGACCAACGTGCACCTTGCGCGCGGTGAAAAGGAGATCTTCACTGAGCCGAACCGTCTCTGGGTGGCGAAGATCTGCCGCGAGGTAGCCGGTCATCTCACCGAACTGGCGCGCCGGCAGGCTCCGTTGCGGCTCTCGCTCGACGCCCTGTACGAGCTCATCGAGAAAACCCTCGTCGATAACAACGCCTACTTCGTCGCCAAGAGCCTCCTCCTGAATCGGGCGCGCAAGATTGCCGTGGACCGCGAGGCGGCGGCTGTCTCGACCCTGCGAGTGATCCGACGGAACAACCAGGTGGTCCCGTGGAGCGAGCAAAAGGTGGAGATCGCGGTGCGAAAGACCTTCCTTTCTCTCCAGCGGGACTCCGCGCCCGCGGTCGCGATCACCAGTGCCGTCTCCCAGCGAGTCCATTCCTCCAAGCAGTCCTTCATTCATATCGAGGAGATTCAGGATATGGTGCAGGAGGAACTGATGAAGGCGGGGCACTTCAAGGTGGCCGAGGCCTACATCCTCTTCCGGGCCCAGCGGGCGGCCGCGCGCGACCTCGGGCTGGACGCTCCGGAGGCCGCGCCCGAGACGATTCCCGCCGCCGCGGGCCAGGCGGCGATGATCGTCGTGAAGAAGGCCGACGGCAGTAACGTATTTTGGGACGGTTCCGATCTCCGCCGCCGCATTGAGTTCGCCCGCATCGGCCTCGACCTCTGCCTCTCCAATGATGAGATCGAGGCCGAGCTCCGCCGTTCCGTCTACGACCAGATCAGCCAGAAGGACCTCGACGCCACCATCGTCCTCAATTCGAAGACGCTGATCGAGCGGGATGCCGACTTCGCCAAGTTTGCCGGCCGCATCCAGCTGACCTACATCTACGAGGAGGTCCTCGGTTGGGATATCATGCGCGATGGCATCGGGGCGCTCAAGGCGGCCCACCAGCGCGGATTCCGCAAGTACCTCGAGCACGGGGTCGCGATCAAGCGGCTGAATCCCCGTCTGCTCGACTACGACCTCGCCCGGCTCGCCGCGATCCTCGATCCCAGCTCGGACCTCGAATTCGACTTTCTCGGCATCCAGACGCTCTACGATCGTTATCTGATCATCGACAAGACCCGCAAGCCGTCCCGCCGCCTCGAGACGCCCCAGTACTTCTGGCTCCGCGTCGCGATGGGTCTGATGCTCGACGAGCAGGGCGACCGCGAGGCGCGCGTCGCCGGGCTCTACGAGCTCTACAAGAGCCGCCGTTTCTGCAGCAGCACCCCGACCCTCTTCAATTCGGGCACGCTGCACTCCCAGCTTTCCTCCTGCTACCTCTACTACGTCGACGATTCGCTCGAGAGCATCATGCTCCGCGGCATCGCCGACAACGCGTTCCTCGCGAAGTGGGCGGGCGGGCTCGGCGGCTCCTGGACCGCGGTGCGCGGCACCGGCGCCTACATCTCCGGCACCAACGGCGAGTCCCAGGGCGTCATCCCCTTCCTCAAGCTCCACAACGACCAGTTGGTCGCGGTCAACCAGGGCGGCAAGCGCAAGGGTTCCGGCTGCGCCTACCTGGAGACGTGGCACAACGACATCTTCGAGTTCCTCGAGCTCCGCAAGAACACCGGCGACGACCGCCGGCGGACGCACGACATGAACACCGCGAACTGGATCCCGGACCTGTTCATGAAGCGGATGGAGGCGCGCCAGCACTGGACGCTGTTCCGCTCCAATCAGGTCAAGGACCTGCACGAGCTCTACGGAGCGGCCTTCGAGCGTCGCTACCTGGAATACGAGCGCCTGGCCGAGGAGGGCCGCATCCACGGGCAGAAGATCGAGGCGCTGGAGCTCTGGAAGAAGATGCTCTCGATGCTCTTCGAGACCGGACATCCCTGGATCACCTTCAAGGACGCCTGCAACCTGCGCTCCCCCCAGGATCACGTCGGCGTGATCCATTCATCCAACCTCTGCACGGAGATCACCCTCAACACCAGCAATGAGGAAACCGCTGTCTGTAACCTTGGCTCCGTCATCCTCGAGACGCACCTCAAGCCGGACGGCTCCCTTGACCACGACAAGTTGCGCGAGACCGTACGCACGGCCTTGCGTGCCCTCGACAACGTCATCGACATCAATTTCTACCCGACGGAGTCGGCCAAGGTTTCTAATCTGCGGCACCGCCCGATCGGGATGGGCGTGATGGGACTCGCCCACGCCCTTTACCTGCGCGGCCACGCCTTCGCCTCCCCGGAGGCGGTGGAGTTCAACGACGAGGCCATGGAGGCGGTCGCGTATTACGCTTACGAGGCGAGCTCCGACCTGGCGGCGGAGCGCGGCACGTATTCCAGCTACAAGGGTTCGAAGTGGGACCGCGGGCTTCTGCCCCAGGATACCCTCGACCTGCTGGAACAGGAGCGCGGCTTGCCAGTGGACGTGCCGCGGGGCGGCCGGATGGACTGGACTCCTCTGCGCCAAAAGATCTCGCGTCAAGGGATGCGCAACTCGAACTGCCTGGCGATCGCACCCACCGCGACGATCTCGAACATCACGGCCACTTCGCCCTGCATTGAACCGACGTACAAGAATCTGTTCGTCAAATCTAACCTCTCTGGTGAGTTCATCGTCCTGAATCCGTTCCTCGTGAAGGACCTCAAGGCGCGCGGCCTCTGGGATCAGGATATGATCGACAATCTCAAGTACTTCGATGGCGAGTTGAAGGACGTTGAGCGCATTCCGGCCGACCTCAAAACCAAGTACCTCACGGCCTTCGACATTGATCACAAGTGGATCGTTGAGGCTGCGGCCCGGCGCCAAAAGTGGATCGATCAGGCCCAGTCGGTGAACCTTTGGATCAAGACGCCAGATCTGAAGACGCTCAGCCATATGTACCGCCACGCTTGGCACGCTGGGCTGAAGACGACCTACTACCTCCGTAGCCTGGGCGCCTCGAACATCGAGAAGGCCACGGTCGCCGCGAAGAAGGAGGTCCGGGGCATCGCCGCCGAGACCGAGGCCAAGCCGGCCGCCAAGCGGGAGTTCTCCGAAGAGGAGAAGAAGGCCTGCAGCATCGAGGCGATGCGTCGCGGGGAAACCTGCGAGGCCTGCCAGTAAGCCTCTCTCCCGAGAGGCTTCGTATCGCGGTGCACTCCCGGTCGTCACCGGGGGTGGTAAAGGGCGTAAAGGCCGGCGACACTCGCCGGACAGGTCCTTGGCGATCAGAACCTCCTTCCACGCGCGGAGTTCTAGCTTTAGCTTGATTCCTTATCGCCAAAAATTTGCGGTAATTCTGATACTTGGCCCGCTCCGTCCAGCGCAACGGCGCGCCGGAGCGTTTTAATTTAAACGCAACCTTTTGGCACTAAGCATCCCTGTGTCAGGCTAGGTTCTGACGGTTCGTGTCCTGCAGAATAGGGTATATACCCTTGATGCATGAGAAAATTAATCTTATGGGTAGGATGCTGCAGTTTGAGTGTCTTTCAGGCGTTACCCATCTCGGCGGCGCCTTTGGTGGTTTCAACGTCGCAGACGGATAGGGCGGAATTGGGCCCAATGGCGCCGCCGGCCCAGCTGGGTGGTTCGCTGATCGCGGCGATAGCGCAGTCAGTTAACGGCTTTGCAGCAGTCACCACGGTCGATTTGTCCGGTGGTCCCGAGCCTGCCACGAACGATAGGCTGGGGTCGATGGGGGGCGTCCAAAGGCGGGAGCAACGGAGCCACGGCGATGAAGGCGACGTCCGGTACGGCGAGGTACCGCTGTTCGGCCGGGCGCCCTTCAGCCTCGTGCGTCCTCCCGAGAAGAAGGGCATCTCGGGATTTAAGGAACCGAACTTTCTCGGCCCGGCCTGCGTGGTCTCCAAGCGCCCGCTGAAATTGGGTTCGGTCGCGTTCGCCTGGTGGGGAATGATCCCGGATGGATTCAGGCCCAGTGAACGGCCGCTCCTTGGCGAGCCTCACGGGCCCGCCTTACCCGACCGAGTAGTACCGTTGGGACTTCTCATCGGGACCATCATGATCGCGCAGGCGAGGCGTCGGCGGTGGTTTGGGCCGCTGCTGGGCCTCGGTCTCATCGGCGTAGTTGAGGCCGCCCCGCCGCTGGTCAAGACCGTGCCTTGGGTTGCCAGTAAACCGCTGATCCCGCACTCCACCTACGTCGGTCGCGCGATTACGCTCAAGGGAGTCTGCGACCAGCAAGGGGCGAACCTGCAATGGACGTGGGATTTCGGGGACGGCACGCCAGTCGCGACCGGTCTGGTCTCCAATCGCCATGTGCTGGAGGCGACGCATACCTATGTCGGAGCGGTCGGAGCGGTCTTCACGGCCCGTCTTACTGCCCGGAATACCTCCACCGGCGAGTCGGGATCAGCCGCGTATTATGTGGCGATGGAGGAGAAGTCCCTCGCGGCAGAGGTAAACGTAGCGATCGATGAGGGTCTCTGGTACCTGCACAAGACCCAGCATCGCTTCTCGACCGCGGGGGTGGAGCTGGGTGACTGGAACAGCTCGGGCCACGCCAGCTCGGGCTGGTACGGTCTCTGGGCGGCGAACGTCCATGCCTTCGAGGTCAACGGTCACCGGGAAAACGGTCCAGCGGCTAATCCGTACACTGAAACCGTGGGCCGTGGGCTCCGACGTCTGTTTGAAACCCTCATGACGCGGACGATCGGACTCCAGCCGCTGGGAAATCCCGATAGCAACGGCAATGGTTACGGGATAGCCCTGAACCAAGCTTACCAATATTATCAGGGCGGGATGGTCATCGATGCGATCGTCGCCAGCGGGACTCCCGCTGCGATCACGACGACTGGCGTGGTGGCCTCGGGCGCCGATCCGGGCATTCGCGGACGTACCTACCGCACAATCGTCCAGGAGATGGTGGATGACCACGCTTGGGCGCAGTACGATGATGCCCGCTACGGCGGCTGGCGCTACAGCGCCAATGACTTTCCCGACAACTCTGCCTGCCAGTGGGCGGCCATCGGCCTGATCGCGGCGGAACGATTTTGGGGGTGCACGATTCCTGCCCGGGTGAAGGCGGCCAACGCCAACTGGCTGGCCTACAGCCAGGTGCCCGCCGGTCCCTTCGGCTATACCGCCCCGGGTTCCCATGCGTTGGGACCCTATGCCAGCACGCCCTCGGGCCTGATCCAGATGGCGATGATCGGGCTGGGCCGCGGCAGCGGCGGGGTCCCGAACTGGGACGCAGCGGAGAGTTTCCTGCGCGACAATTTCGGCAATACCGGGGGCTCCCTCCACGCCCTCAAGGACCACTACTACGGACTCTTCTCCTTCGTGAAGGCGATGCTCCTGCACCCGGGCGCCGGTGGTCCGATCCGGCTCCTGCGTTCGACTTCACCCGGGGTGACCGAACTCGATTGGTACGGGGCCGAGGTCAGCCGCGGCGCCCCGACCGACGGGGTCGCCCGCACGCTCGTCAACGATCAGGATCCCGGCGGCTATTGGCGGGCGCACACCGATTCCTCCGACCAGCACCCCTTCGAGACCGCTTGGGCGATCATGATGCTCCAGCGGACGCTCTTCGAGGGTGGCGCCCCCGTGGCGGTCGCCCGTTCGATCCCCAATCCGTCGGTCTCCGGGCAGACGGTCACCCTCGACGGCAGCGATTCGTACCATCAGGACTCCGGCCGAGCGATCGACTCCTGGGCCTGGGATCTGAACCATGACGGCACGATCGACCTGACCGGCGCCCTCGCCACCGCCACCTTCGCCAGTCTGGGCAACCACCTCGTTCGCCTGATCGTGACCGACAACGGCGTGCCGGAGAAAGCGGCGGAGACGATCCTGACCGTGCGCACGACCACCCCGCCGCTGCCGCCCACCGCCGACGCCAACGGGCCCTACATCTTCTGTTCCGAGCGCAAGCCTTGGTTTCTCGACGGCACGCGCTCCGTGAATCCGGATGAAGGCCAGAGTGAGCCCCATTCACCGGCCTACCCGGGGGACCGTCTGCGGTTGTTCGCGTGGGATCTGGACGGGGATGGCGGTTTTGATGACGCGGTGGGTCCGACTCCGGACGTCACGGCCCATTTCAGCGCGCGGGGTCCGGGCAGTTATCTGATCCGGCTGCGGGTGACCGACACGACGGCCACCGCTTATCCGAGCAGCGGCGCGGGCGACCTCACCAGCACGGTGGTGGCGCAGGTGTTCGTCGAGGCGGGGCTCTGCCAGAGCGTGAACCTTGCGGCCGTGCCGTTGCTCAGGAAGGTGCAGCTCAGCTGGTCCTGGCCGGCCGGAAACGGGCCGTATCCCGGGATGGAGGCGTTCCATGTTTACCGCGGCACCGTCGCCGGAGGACCTTACGTCAAGGTGGGATCGGTGCCGGCAGCGCTGCCGCAAACCTATCTGGATCACCCCGGAATCCTGAACCAGGTGCACCACTATGTGGTGCGGCCGGCGCAGGCGAATGGACATGAGCTTTGCCAATCCAACGCGGTGGCCGTCGAGCCCCTGCATCCGGCGCCGACCGTCGGGTGTGTCCCCACGGTGGTCTCCAACTCCGCCCGTGATCACTACACGCTCAGGGCCGCGAGTGAGTGCTTCGGGCGCAACCAGCTGCAGGTTTATGTCGCCGATCTGGGCAGCGCCCTGGTCGCCGGCCCGTATGCGACCGAGTGGCTGGTCTCCATCCGCACCGGGTCCGCCAATCCAGGGCTGCGGCCGGGCTCCGGCGCCGTCCGCGCCCACGTCATGACCAAGGGCCCGGCCCGCGTCTGGGCCGTGGATCCCATCGGTCAGGTCAGCGCGGACCTGGTGATTCCGTGAGCGGTGAGGCCTGCCCGGGCGGCGGTCATTTCTTCTTGGCCGCCTGCTCGAGCTGCGCCGCCTCTTCCTCGGTGACGAACATATAGACGTGCGCCTTCTCGATCACGACCGAGTAGTTCCGGTCCAGCGAGAAGCCGTACGTCTTCCGCATCAGCGTGTTGTTCTCGTTCAGCTTGGCCATCAGCGCGTCGAGGCGGCCCTTGAGCTCCTTCTGCTTGGCGGCGTCCTTCTCGCGTTCGATCGCCGTGTTGAGCTCGACCGCGGCCTGCCGCTGGGCTTGGAGCAACTGCACGTTGGCCTGGAACTCGCGGTTCGCCTCGATCGTGTTCAGCGTCGAGACCTGCACGAGTTTCTGGGCCTTGGGCGCGTCCGCCTTCGCGGCGGGCTGGGCCGCCGAGAGCGGCGCGGCGAACAGGCTGACGAGGATGAGGAGGGAGGGGAGGCGCATCGCGGGAATGGTTTCCCTCAGCAGGAGGTTTTGGCCCGCTGAAGGCTAGGTTTTTTTGGCGGGTGTGGACCGTGAAACGTTTGCCTCGGCGCGGCGTTTAGCGTTGTCCATCCCGACACCCGCGCGCTCCCCGATGCTGCCCTTCGCCCTCACTATCTTTACCGGTGCCTTCCTGTTGTTCCAGGTGCAGCCCCTGATCGGCAAGTTCATCCTGCCTTGGTTTGGCGGTAGTCCGGGAGTGTGGACGACCTGCATGCTGTTTTTTCAGGTACTGCTGCTGGGCGGCTACGCCTATGCGCACGCCCTGAGCCGGCACTGCCGGCCGCGGGTCCAGGTCGGGGTGCACCTAGCCTTGTTGCTGGCGGCCTTGCTCACGCTACCCATCTCTCCGGACGAGGCCTGGAAGCCCACGGGGGCGGGCAACCCCACCTGGCACATCCTCACCCTGCTCGGGGCGACGCTTGGACTGCCTTACCTGGTGTTGGCCGCCACCGGACCCTTGATGCAGGAATGGTTTCGCCGGACCGCCCCGGCCGCCTCGCCCTGGCGCCTCTACGCCCTTTCGAATGTCGGTTCGCTGTTAGCCCTCGTCAGCTACCCCTTCTACGTCGAGACGGCGTTCTCCCGGCAGGCGCAAGCCGTAGGTTGGTCCTGGGGACTCTTGCTTTATGCCATAGGCTGCGCGGGCTGCGGCTGGCGCGTCTTCCGCTTACGGCCTGATCCGGTCGTGGCCAACGCGGTGCCGGAACCGGAGGCACCCCGGCCCAGCGCCGGGATCCGGATTCTGTGGCTCGCGCTTCCGGCCTGCGCCTCGGTGCTCCTCCTCGCGGTTACCAACAAGATGTGCCAGGACGTGGCCGTCATCCCATTCCTCTGGGTGGTCCCGCTCGCACTGTACCTGCTGACGTTCATTATCAGTTTCGACGGTCCTCGCTGGTATTCACGCTTCTACTATACGTTGGCTCTAGCCGCTGCGATGGCGGCCGCCGCCCACGCCCTGATCGAAGGGGCGGATATGGATATCCGGGCGCAGGTGGCGATCTACGCGGCCACCCTCTTCGTCGGCTGCATGGTGTGCCACGGGGAACTGTACCGCCTGCGGCCGCACCCGCGGCACCTCACGGAATTCTACCTCTGCATCTCCGCCGGCGGGGCGCTTGGCGGGTTGTTCGTGGCCCTGGTGGCGCCCGCGGTCTTCGACAATTATTACGAAACGCACCTTAGCCTGGCGCTTTGCGTGGCGCTCCTGCTGGTGCTCACCGTGCGCGACCGCGCGGCGCTGACGCCGGCGCGTTGGCGCGTGTTGGGCGTGCTGCTGGCCCTGCTGGGGGCGGGAGGGCTCTCCCGGCGAACCTCCGGGGGAGGACTGTGGCTACGTTCCGAATTCGGGACCGTCGGCGGGCTCGCGCGGGCCTGGGACTTTCTGAGCCTGCGCCCGTGGCTGCCATGGGCGCTGGTGGTTCTCGCCGGGCTGTTCCTCATCTGGCGGGAGCGCCGGGCCTCCGTCAACTGGCACCGCGTCACCGCCGGGTTGCTGGGCGCGGGCTTGGTTGCATTGGTGACGGTACTTGGCCTGCAGATCCACAGCACCCGCCAGGGCGCGTTGGTCAGCGGACGCAACTTCTATGGGGTGCTTTCGGTCTTTGAATACGAACGGGGCAACCCGCAGTCGCACCACCTCCTCCTGCAGCACGGGCGCATCACCCACGGCTTCCAATTCGTCGATGAGGCGCGCGCCCCGATGATCACCTCCTATTTCGGACCTTCTTCCGGCATCGGCCGCGCCTTTCGCGAACTTGAGGGTCGCCAGGGGCGCCGGATCGCGATTCTGGGCCTGGGAGTCGGCACCCTCGCCGCCTATGGCCGCGCGGGGGACACGGTGCGGATCTATGAAATCAATCCGCAGGTGGTAGAAATTGCCCGTCGGCCCTTTCGTTACCTTGAGCTGTGCCCTGCCAAGGTCGAGTTGGTGATGGGCGACGCCCGCCTCTCGATGGAAAACGAGCCCCCGCAGGCCTACGATGTCCTGATCATGGACGCCTTCAGCAGTGACGCGGTCCCGGTCCACCTGCTGACGCGCGAGGCGTTCGCGATCTACCAGCGCCACCTCAAGCCGGACGGGGTGATTTTAGTGAACATCTCCAACCGTTACCTGGACCTACGTCCGGTGGTGGAGAACGTGGCCCGCGCGTTCGGCTACGAGTCCCTGCATTTCGACAGCGAGGATGGGATGGCCGAGGACCTCGAAGGCGGCTGGTGGTACTACGCCGCCTCCTGGATGGTGCTGAGCAAGGACCGTGCGCTGATGAGCCGGGATAGCCTGCGCCGCGCGGCCAGCGCCCCGGTGCCGCCCCGCGCCGACATTGCCCTCTGGACGGACGACTACAGCAGCATGTTCCGGATCCTGAAGTAGGGACGGCGCTTCTCCGCGGGTGCAAAA
>JBEDEF010000118.1:0-5655 GCA_041175845.1 Verrucomicrobiota bacterium | reverse complement strand
AGCCTGCACAGTCCGGCCCAACGGAAGCCTCCCCGGAGGAATCCGTTCCGCCGGCTGAGTAAACGACTCCTCCCGCTCAGGCTTGAGGAGTTGCCGCCTCCGCGGGTGCTCCGCGGAGGCGCAGGTGGTGCGACTGGTCGGGTTGAATCTTCAGCTCAAGGTGCAGCGCGTTCGGAGGGAGCGCAGCGGCGATTCGTTCGGGCCATTCCACCACGAGGATCCATGGTGGGGAGAGGAATTCCTCCAGCAAAAGATCGTCGAATTCTCGCGCCGAACTCAGCCGGTAGGCGTCCAAGTGGACCAGATTTACCGGCCCGCGATGGAGGGTGAAAAGGTTGAAGGTGGGGCTCGTGATGGTCGCGGTCACGCCCAGCCCGGTGGCCAGACCCTGCACGAAGGTCGTCTTGCCCACCCCAAGATCTCCGTGCAGGGCCAGCACTGTTCCCGGTGGGAGGACGCGCGCGAATTCGGCCGCGAGTTCCCGTGTCGCCGCTGGGTGATACGTCGTGACCCCCTTAAGGAGCCGCTCGGAGATGCTCATAGCCAATGGCGGGCAAGGGGGCCGGATCCGGCTGGGCTGCTGAACTCCGGACGAAACGGCCGATGATCGCGAGCGGGACATGCGGAAAGCGCCGTCGCCAAGCCTCACGGATTAAAGCCAGATTCGCCCGGGAACCGATGGTGCAAAGAAGCTCGTAGTCCTCCCCGTCGCCGAGTGCGGCGGCAAGACTGCACCCTGGGCGCCGGGGAATGGCCGCCAGATCCAGCGCCGGCCTGGTGCCGGCGGGCGTCAACGCCGCCAAATCTTTCGCCAGACCGTCGCTCACATCCATCATGGACCGAATCTCGGGTCGCTGCGCCAACCACTGCCCCTCGGCGAGCCGAGGTTGGAAGCGGTAGTGGTGGCCTGAGCCTAAGCTGCCCCCGAGCCGGCCGGTAACGGCGATCCAGTCCCCCGCCCGCGCGCCTTGACGGGTAAGTAACCGGTTGCCGGTCGCCTCGCCCAGCAGGGTCAGCGAGGCGGCGAAGGTGCCGGGTGCCTCCGCGACGTCACCTCCGACTACGGCGACGCCGTACCGTCGGGCGGTGGCGGCGAGCCCGCGATAGAATTCCCGCAGCCATCGGACCCGGGTGGCCCGATCGAGGCACAGCGAGACGACGGCCACCCGGGGCTTGCCGCCCATCGCCGCGATGTCGCTGAGGTTGCGCTTGAGTAGTTTGGCGCCCACGTCCGCGGGCGGCACGGCGGCATCGAAGTGGCGTCCGAAGATCACTGGGTCCACCGTTAATAACTGACGCCGTCGCGCGGGTGGAACCACCGCGCAATCATCCCCGATGCCGGCGGGTGCGGCCGGGCACGTCTCGCCCAGCCACTGGCGGATCGCGGTGATGAGACCACCCTCGCCTAGGGTAGCAACGCGGTCGCGCGGGCCGGGAGCGAACGGATGCACGGTTCTCAGGGGCCCAACCCGGCGAAAAGCACGAGCAGGGTGTTCAGGTTGAAGCAGGCGTGTGCCACCACGGCCGTGCCGAGTTTTCCAGTGCGCTCATACGCGAGCGAAAAGATCACCGCGAGCACGACGAGCGGCAGCGCGCTGGAAAGCCCCTCAAGCGTAGACCAGTTGACGTGCAGGGCGGCGAAGAAGGCGGCGGGCAGGAGGAGTGCTGCCCAGCGGGGCCAGCGGGTCCGAAGGTAGCGGAAGACTCCGCCGCGAAAGACCAGCTCCTCCGTGAGCGGGGCGACCACGACGGCGAGGACCACCATCGCCGCAAGCAGGATCGGTGAGTCGATTTCGTTCAGGATGCGGATTAGGTCCTGCCGCGCCGTGGGGAGGCCTGCCGTCCGCAGCGCGAAATCCCAGAGCTGCGCCGAAAGCAGCAACAGTGGCAGTGCGGCGAGAAATGTGACGATGCCCGCGCCCAGGCACGTTCCGATGGCTGGTCGCAGGCTTTCTCCGTGAGGGGCTAGGATCCGATGATGAAACAGCACGCCAAGAAGCATCCCGAACTGGGCTCCCGCGCCGTTGGCGATCGTGGCGGCGTGTCCGGCTAATCCCAATTGTCGGACCGCGATGCTCATGACGGCGGCGAGAAGAAAGGTACCCAGCAGGACGCTTGCGGCGAAGGTGAGGAACTCCGGCCACGGTGACGCCCAGGCGGGTAGTCGGGGCGAGGTCGCGCGCGCCGTCGGAGAAAGCCCGTGCCGCCACAAGAGGACCAAGCCGGCCACGACACAGCCCACTTCAAACGCCAACACCACGGTCGCGAAGGGCGAGAGCGGGGGCGTCACGGGTCTTCGGGCGCGGGCAAATCCGCCTTAGGCGGTGATACGCCCGTCCGCGTAGACCACCTTGCCCCCGACGATAGTCGTGCGTACGCGGCCCCGAAGTTCACGGCCGGACCAGGGAGAGTTCGAGGACTTGCTCTGGCCGGACTTGGCGTCATAGCGCCAAGTTTCCTCCGGATCGAAGAGGCAGAGGTCGGCGGCGGCGCCCTCGGCGAGCGTACCAGCCGGGAGATCGACGATCCCGGCTGGGCGCCGGGTCATCAAGTCGATCACGCGGCTCAGCTTGAAGCGGGCCTGGCGGACAAGGACGTCAAGGCAGACGGGCAGGGCCGTCTCGAGCCCGAGGATCCCGTTCGGAGCATAGTCGAACTCCTTATCCTTTTCGTAGTCGGTGTGCGGGGCGTGGTCGGTGGCGATGATGTCGAGCGTGCCGTCCCGCAGACCGGCGATGAGGGCCTGCCGATCCGCTTCGGTGCGCAGCGGCGGGTTCATCTTGAAGTGGGTGTCATAGCCCGCGAGGGCCTCTTCTGTGAGGGCGAGATGGTGCGGCGTAGCCTCGGCAGTCACCCGCACCCCACGGATCTTGGCGCGTCGGATATGGTCCACTGAATAGCGTGACGAGATGTGCTGGAGGTGGATGTGCGCACCGGTCTGTTCGGCGAGGATGATATTCCGGGCGACGATGATGTCCTCGGCGGCGTGGGGCCAGCCGCGGAGGCCGAGGCGGGTGGAGACCACGCCCTCATTCATCACGGCGCCCTGAGTCATCGAGTAGTCCTGGCAGTGGTCCATCACCGGCAGGGAGAACATCCGGGCGTACTCCACGGCCCGGCGCATCAGGTCGTTCGACTGCACGCATTCGCCGTCGTCGGTGATGGCGACCACGCCGGCGCGCTTGAGGGAGCCGATGGGCGCCAGGCTTTGACCCTTCATCCCCACGGTGATGCAGCCCGTGGGATACACGCGCACGACGGCGTCCCGCGAGATGACGTCCTTCATCAGCTGGATGGTCCCGCTGTTGTCGGCCACCGGCGAGGTGTTCGGCATGCAGACCACGGAGGTAAAGCCACCCGCCGCTGCAGCGCGGGAGCCGGTGGCAATGGTTTCCTTGTGGGTCTGGCCGGGTTCACGGAAATGGACGTGCACATCAACCAGACCGGGGCAGGCGACGAGGCCGCGGCCGTCGATCCGGCGGGCGCGTTTGCGGGCCGCAGCGGAAAGCGGGGCGACGAAGCGGCCCTGGTCGATGAAGAGGTCGCCCGCCGCGTCACGACGGGAGGCGGGATCGATCACGCGGGCGGCTTGGATCCAGAGGGCGGGCATGACGTTTGCTAGGCTACGGGGCTGACCTGCTCCGGCTGGCCGCCGGCGCACAGGTAGAGAACGGCCATCCGCACCGCGATCCCGTTGGTGACTTGCTCGAGGATCACGCTGCGCTCCCCATCGGCGAGCTCGCTGTCGATCTCCACTCCGCGGTTGATGGGTCCCGGGTGCATGATGATGGCTTTGGGATTTAACCAGGAGGCGCGGGTCTTGTTGAGGCCGAACATTCCGGTGTATTCCCCGAGGGAGGGAAAATGGCCCGCTGCCTGCCGCTCGTGCTGGATGCGCAGCAGCATCACCACCTCGGCGTCTGCCAGGGCGCCGCGGAGATCATGGCAGACTTTGACGCCGAGATGCGTGAACCAGGCCGGCACGAGCGTGGAAGGGCCGACCAGCGTGACGTCGGCGCCAAGCTTGGTCAGGGCGTGGATGTTGGATCGGGCGACCCGGCTGAAGAGGATGTCGCCCAGAATCACCACTTTGCGACCCTTCAGGGAGCCGAGGTGCTCCTTCATGGTGAAGGTGTCGAGGAGGCCCTGGGTCGGGTGTTCGTGCGCCCCGTCGCCGGCGTTGATCACGGGGATGTTGAGCAGTCGGGAGAGGTAAAGGGGCGAACCCGCGGCGGCGTGGCGGATTACGATCATATCCGCCTGGAGCGCCTGAATGTTCTCGGCGGTGTCGCGCAGTGTTTCACCCTTGGTGGCACTGCTACTGGCGCCGTCGAGTGAGATGACATCGGCACTCAGGCGTTTCGCGGCCATCTCGAACGCCATCCGGGTGCGCGTACTGGGCTCGAGGAAGAGGTTGACGATGGTTTTGCCACGGAGCGCCGGCACCTTCCGCATATTACGGGACAGAGTGCGCTTGAAGGCGGCGGCAGTGGCGTGGATCTGCTCCAATTCCCCGAGGGTAAGTTCCTCGACGGTGAGGAGATGGCGGCGTTGCCAGGACATAAGGCGGCGTGGGGGATCAGCGAGGGGAGGCCGTGATGCGGATCTCGTCCCGTCGAGGATCGGCGGCATCGAGGCGCACGGAGACGCGCCGATTTTCGGCTGCGGGCAGTTCGAGGCCGAGGTGGTTGGGGGCAAGGGGCAGGCGGCGGCCGCCGCGATCAACCAGCACCGCGAGTTCCACCGCCTCGGGCCGGCCATGGTCGAAGATCTCGTTGATGGCGGCCTTCACGGTGCGTCCCGTAAATAGCACGTCGTCCACCAAGATGACGGTCGCGCCTTGGACCGCGCCCGGAATGTGGCTGGAGGTCGTCTCCTTGGGGATCGGCTGGGAACCGAAGTCATCGCGGTGGAAGGAGATGTCGACGATGCCGGCCGGAAGATGCAGTCGTTCCCCGAGGCGTCGGGCGAGTTCGATGCCGCCGTTGGCGATGCCCAGCAGCACCAGACCGCGCCGGGTGGGGTGGCGGGCGGCAATCGCGGCGGCGAGTCGGTCAATGGCGGCGTGAACCTCCGCGGAGCCGATGATCTGAGGGGCGGGCACGCCGTCGTTGTGCAGCGCGGCGCAAGGCGTGGGAAGGATTTTCTGTCGCCTGGCTTCGCTGGGGAAGGCCCCGAAGGGAGGAGCACGGCGCTCAGATGAGCCCGAGCTTCATCTTCCCCTCCTCGGAGATCATTTGCTGATTCCAAGGTGGCTCCCAGGTGATGCGGACGTCGGCGGCGCTCACCCCGGGCACAAGTAGGATCTTGCCCTTTGCATCCTCGGCGATCGCCGGCCCCATTCCGCAGCCCGGGGCGGTCAGAGTCATCGCCACATCGACGCGATAACCCGCCTCGGGCTCAGTGACCTTCACCACCTCCATCGTGTAGACAAGACCGAGGTCGACGATGTTCACCGGGATCTCCGGGTCATAAACCTGTCGCAGCTGGGCCCAGATGGCTTCCGGGTCCGGCGCGCCGTCGGCCAGGGTGGGGGCCGCGACGGTCGCCGCCGAGACCTGTTCGCCCAGCGTGTCGCCGTCCCGCCCGTCGATGCGGAAAAGCCCGAAATCGGTTTGCACCGTGTAGCTCCCGCCCAGCGTCTGGTGGAGGAAG
>JBEDEF010000117.1:0-6103 GCA_041175845.1 Verrucomicrobiota bacterium | reverse complement strand
GGTCTGAGGCCCCCGCGGTGCACCGGGGTCACTCCGGCGCCAGACCGGTGCGCTCCCGCAAGATCGCGAGCACGTCCTGAAATTTGCTTCGGTTCGCCTCATCGGCCGCTACGAGGTTCTCGTGGGCTTCCAGCACCAGCCGAGCGCTCTCGGCCTCGCTCTGCCGACGGACCTGCAGGTCGGTGTCGAAGTTACCCAAGCCCACCACCCCAGCGGAACTGTCGAGAGTAAGGAGGCGGTGGAGACCCAGATTCCGCATCAGCTCGAGGTTCCGCGCGCCCGCCCGCACAATGACGAGGCTCCCTTCCGGCGCGGTCCGCCGAATCTCAATCGCGGCGCCGGCCAGCACGCCCAGAAACGTGGAGTCGACTCCCTCGCAACCCGCAAAGTCCAGCACCAGCCGCGGCTTCCCCTGCGCTAGCATCCGGGCGATGAATTCGCGCAGGCAGCCGCTGTTCTGGAACGTGGCCCGCCCATCGACCCGTACCAGCACCGGATCCGACGTGGTGTCGGCCCGGAAGGTCGAGGTGGGCGCGTCAGGCATCGGACAGGGAGCTGGCCGGGACGCCCGCGCGCCCGCGACCAGCGCTCGGGTCAGCCGCGGGCTAGAATCTGCCGCAGGACGTAAGGTAAGATGCCCCCGTGCTGGTAGTAGTCGATCTCGATGGGGGTATCGATCCGGCAGCAGACCGGTACCTCCTGGACCCGGCCGTCCCGGCGGATGATCCGCAGGGTCAGGTCCTGCTGGGGACGCAGCGCGGGGGAGAGCCCAGTGACGTCATAGGTCTCATGTCCGTCCAATCCCAGGCTAGCCGCGGTGGTCCCCTCCTTGAACTGCAAGGGGAGCACACCCATCCCGACGAGGTTGGAGCGGTGGATGCGCTCGAAGCTCTGCGCGACCACGACTTTCACGCCGAGGAGATTGGTGCCCTTGGCGGCCCAATCCCGCGAGGAACCCGTACCGTACTCCTGGCCCGCGATGACGATCAGCGGCGTCCCGGCCTGCTGGTGGCGCACCGCGGCGTCGTGGATGGACACCTCCTCGCCCGTGGGCTGGAAGATCGTGTTCCCACCTTCCTTGCCCCCAAGCATCAGGTTCTTGATCCGTACGTTGGCAAAGGTGCCGCGCGTCATTACGCGGTCGTTGCCGCGGCGGGAGCCATAGGAGTTGAAGTCCTCGAAGGCCACGCCGTGCTCCACGAGGAAGCGGCCAGCCGGGGACGACTTCTTGATGGCGCCGGCGGGGGAAATGTGGTCGGTGGTGACGGAGTCGCCAAAGATGCCGAGGGCGCGGGCCCCGCGGATCTCCGCGATCGTGCCCGACTGCATGCCGAACCTGGTGAAGAAGGGTGGCTCCTGGATGTAGGTGGAGGCCGGGTCGAACGCGTACACGTTGCCCGTCGAGGCGGGAATTTCGTTCCACTTCGGGTTTTGGGCGGCGAAGTCGCGGTAAAGCCGGCGGAAAATCTCCGGCTTGAGGGCGGCCTGCAGGGTGTCCCGGACCTCGGCTAAGGTCGGCCAGAGATCCGCGAGGTAGACCGGCTTTCCCTCCCGGTCGTGCCCGAGCGGTTCGCAGCTCAGGTCCATGTCAACCCGGCCGGCGAGCGCGAAAGCCACGACCAGCGGCGGCGACATCAGGAAGTTCGCCTTCACGTTCTGGTGTACGCGGGCCTCGAAGTTGCGGTTGCCGGAGAGCACCGAAGCCGTAACCAGGTCGTGCTTCACAATTGCCTCCTCCACCTGCGGATCCAGAGGACCCGAATTGCCGATGCAGGTCGTGCAGCCATAGCCGACCGTCTGGAACCGCAGCTTATCGAGATACCGCTGGAGCCCGGTCTTCTTCAGGTACGCAGTGACCACCCGGGAGCCGGGGGCGAGGGAGGCCTTGACCGCCGGGTTCACCTTCAGCCCGCGCTCGACCGCCTTCTTCGCGAGCAGGCCGGCGGCAAGCATCACGCTCGGATTGGAGGTGTTGGTGCAACTCGTGATGGCCGCGATGACCACCGACCCGTTCGTGAGCCGCGCCTTGCGGCCGGCGGCGGTCGTGACGCGCACCTCTTCCTCAAAGCCCGCACGCGGCTTGCCGAAGCCGTTTTCAGTGACGGGGCGCTGGTAGGCACCGAAAAATTCCCGCTGCAGGTTCGGGAGCTCGATCCGGTCCTGCGGCCGCTTGGGGCCGGCCACGCTCGGCACCACCGAGGAGAGGTCGAGGGAGAGGTCGGATGAGTAATCAATATCGCCCTGCTGGGGCATCCCCCAGAGCCCCTGGGCCCGGTAGTAAGCCTCGTACAGGGACACCTGACTTGCCTCGCGGCCGGTGGCGCGGAGGTAGGCGGAGCATTCGCCGTCGATGGGGAAGAACCCCATCGTGGCGCCGTACTCGGGCGCCATATTGGCGATCGTAGCACGGTCGACGACCGGCAACGCTTGGGCGCCCGGGCCATAAAACTCGACGAACTTGCCCACCACCTTCGCCTTGCGCAGCAGCTGCGTCAGCGTCAACGCGAGGTCGGTCGCGGTCACGCCTTCGCGCAGCGCGCCGGTGAGGTGGACGCCGACGACGTCGGGCGTCAGAAAGTAAACCGGCTGGCCGAGCATCCCAGCCTCGGCCTCGATGCCGCCCACGCCCCAGCCGACGATCCCGATGCCGTTGATCATCGTGGTGTGCGAGTCCGTGCCGACGAGGGTATCCGGATAGCAAACGCCCTGCGCGTCGGTCAGGACGCCCTTGGCGAGGTACTCAAGATTGACCTGATGCACGATGCCAATGCCCGGGGGCACAACCTTGAACGTGTCGAAGGCCTGCATGCCCCACTTCAGGAACTGGTAGCGCTCGCGGTTGCGGGAGAACTCCAGCTCCAGATTGCGTTGCATCGCATCGGCCGACCCCGCGAAGTCGACCTGCACCGAGTGGTCGACCACCAGATCGACCGGCACCAGTGGTTCGATGATCTTCGGGTCGCGTCCCATCCGCGCGACCGCGGAGCGCATCGCCGCGAGATCGACCAGCAGCGGCACGCCGGTGAAGTCCTGCAGCACGATCCGGGCGACCACGAACGGAATTTCCTCTGTGCGCGGGGCCTTGGCCCCCCAGCTCGCAAGCTCCCGGACGGCCCCTTCGGCGACGCGCTTGCCGTCGCAATTGCGCAGGAGGGACTCGAGCACCAGCCGGATGGAGACCGGCAGGCGGGAGACCCGGAATCCGGCGGCCTCGAGGGCGGGCAACGAATAGAAGGAGTGCGACGCGCCGTTGGCGGAGAACGTCTGCAGCGTGTTGAAGGGATTCGGGAGGCTCATGAAGAAACGTAAATTTCGGCCGCGGGACACCCGGCAACGCGGGTGCGCCGCCGGGGCGGCGGCCCGGCGGCGGAGCGGGTCCGGATCAGCTGGCCAGCGCGGCCTTGACCGCGGCGAAGTTCGGCAGGTCCTTCGGGGTGGCCGTTTGTTCGGCGTACTTCACCACGCCGTCGCGGCCGATGACAAAGGCAGCGCGGGCCGCGGTGTCACCCACGCCGGCGAGCATCGGGAAGAGCACGCCATAGGCCTTGGTGACCTCTTTGTTGAGATCGCTCACCAGGGGGATCCGGATCGCGTTGGCCTTGGCCCACGCCTCCTGCGCGAACGGGCTGTCCACGCTCACCGCGATCACGTCCGCACCGAGCTGCGCGTACTGCTCGAGACCGCCCGACTGGTCGCACAGCTCCTGAGTGCACACGCCGGTGAAGGCCAGCGGGAAGAAGAGCAGCACGGTCTGCTTCTGGCCGAAGTTACGGCTGAGGGTGACGTCCTTGAGGCCTTCCGGCGTCTTGGTCTTGAGGGTGAAATCCGGGGCCTTGGTTCCTACGGCGATGGGCATGTTGAGGGCGTTGGGTTGGCGGTTGGTCAGACCCGGGGACGAAGTCCCGGGGGAAAAGGTCACGTTGAGCGGCGCCCGGGCGCCCCGCAAATCGTTTCTCGCGCCCGCGCCCCGCGCGGAATCCGCACTTGCGCGCGCCGGTCCGGCCTCCGTTTACTCCCGGGTCCCGCATGAACATTCTCGATGAGCTGCGCTGGCGCGGCCTCCTCGCCGACTGCACCGATCCCGTCGCGCTTCAGGCCCGCCTCGAGCAGGGCCCGATCACGCTCTACTGCGGCTTCGATCCCACCGCCGACTCCCTCCATGTCGGCAACCTGGTCCCGCTACTAGCTCTGCGCCGTTTTCAGCTCCTCGGCCACCATCCCATCGCTCTCGCCGGCGGCGCCACCGGGATGGTTGGCGACCCCTCCGGCAAATCCGCCGAGCGCAATCTGCAGACCCCGGAGCAGGTCGAACACAACATCGCCGCGATTCGGAACCAGCTCACCCAATTCCTCGACTTCGACGTCCGCACCAACCCCGCCCGCCTCGTCAACAACCACGATTGGACCGGACCGCTCACGCTGCTCGAATTCCTCCGTGACGTCGGCAAGCACATCTCGGTGAACTCGATGGTGGCGAAGGACTCGGTGCGCTCTCGGATGGAGGACCGCGAGGCCGGGATCAGCTACACGGAGTTCAGCTACATGCTGCTCCAGGGCTACGACTTCTACCACCTCCGCCAGGCCCTCGGCTGCGAGCTGCAGATCGGCGCGACCGACCAGTGGGGCAACATTACCGTCGGCACGGAGCTCACCCGCAAGAAGCTCGGCGCCACCGTGTGGGGTCTGGTCTTCCCGCTGCTGACCAAGGCCGACGGCTCGAAGTACGGCAAGACCGCGACCGGTACGGTCTGGCTGGATCCGCGCCGCACCTCGCCCTACCGCTTCTACCAGTTCTTCGTGAACGCGGACGACGCGGACGTCGGGAAGCTGCTGCGGACCCTCACCTTCCTCGGTGCGGAGGAAATCGCCGCGCTCGAGCGCGAGGTCGCCGCCAACCCAGGCGCCCGCGCCGCGCAGAAGGCCCTCGCACGGGAGATGACGCGGCTCGTGCACGGCGAGACCCGGCTGGCCGGCGCCCTCCGCGCCAGCGACGCGCTCTTCGGCGGCCCGCTCGATGGGCTTACGCCGGAGGACTTTCAGGACATCATCGCTGAGATCCCGCGGCACGTGATCGACCGCGCCCGCCTCGCCGGCTCCGGCGCGCCCCTGGGGGACCTGCTCGTCCACGCCGGCCTGTGCCCGTCGAAGGGTCAGGCGCGCAAGGACATCGAGGGAGGCGGCATCTACGTGAACAACCAGCGGGCCGCGGACATCACCCGCGCCCTCGGCGAGGCCGACGTGCTCCACGGCCGCTACGTGCTGCTGCGCAAGGGCAAGCGCAGCTACGCCGTCCTCGACCTAGCCTGATCAGGGTTTTGCGGACGTTTCCTGGCTCGCCAGGAAACCAACCAGATCCGTCATCGCCTGCGCGTCCAGCGCCGCCTCGAGACCCTCCGGCATTAGGGAGCGTCCGGAGCTGATCAGGCTGCGCAGCTCGCTGCGCAGGATGAGCTGCTCCTCCCCGTCGAGGCCCAGCAGCGTGAGCGAACCCGCGGACTCGGCGGCGAGCATCCCCACGGCGGTGCGGCCGTCCGCGAGGTTTGCGGTGTAGAACAAATAACGGTCCTCAACGGCGCGGTTCGGATCAAGGATGTGCCCGATCAAATACTCCGGGCTGCGGTCCTTCACCCCCGCGAGATCGGGCCCGACCGCCCGGCCCGGCACGGACCCGAAGCGGTGGCACGCACTGCACGACTGGGCGAACACCTCGCGCCCGCGGCGCGGATCCGCGCGCAACGGCGCGACCGCCGCGAGATAATCGCGGACGACGGACTGACGCCCAGCCGCGTCGGACGCCCCGAACACGGCCGCGGCGCGCTCCGCGATGCGCGGGTTGGCGTGCTGCGTCAGGGCCGTCCGTCGCGCGGCGTCCATCTGCGCGCGAAAAGCCTCGTCGCGCTCCGCGCGGTCGAGGAGCACCTGCGCCCAAGCGGGCCGGGCAGCCAAAAGGCCCAGAATGACCGCGCGGAGCGCGACGAGGCTTTTCGCGCGCAGATCGACGCCGCGCGACGGACGGCCCTGACGCAGCACGCCAACCCGCGCATCGCGGAGCGCGCCGCGGCCGTGTTCGGGGCGTCCGACGCGGCTGGGCGTCAGTCCGTCG
>JBEDEF010000116.1:0-3973 GCA_041175845.1 Verrucomicrobiota bacterium | reverse complement strand
ATGCAAGCCCCCCCGTTGCTGCCGGAGGAGACCCTGGCCCGCGTGCTGCGCCTGGCGCGGTTCGACGGGCTGGGCGTGATGGTGCTCGGCGGGGCGTTCGCGTTGCTGGCGGCCGCGAGCGGGGAGAAAGCGCTGGCGGCGGTGGGCCTCGCGGCGGCGGGCGCGGGCGCGGTGGAGCTGCACGGCGGGTCCCTGCTGCGCCACGGTGACTCCCGCGGGCTAAGCTGGCTCCTCGCCAGCCAACCCCTACTGTTGGCGGTCGTGTGGGCCTATTGTGCCTTGCGGCTCGCGTACTTCTCGCCTCCGCCCCTGCCGGAGCAAGTGCGGGAGACCGTCGAGGCAACCGCGCGGCAGCTGGGGATGGCGCCCGCCGACTACCTGCGGCTGGTGCACCGCATCACCCACGGCCTGGTAGCCTTGCTGGCCACGGCCTACCAGGGCGGCCTGTTCGTGTATTATTGGCGCCGAAGGGAGCCGGTCCGGCGCGCGCTGGAGCCGGAGGCCTGAGCGCGGGGCGGCGCGATGGGGCCGCGGCCGTTACCGCGGAGGGAATCCGCGGCTGCAGCCGCGGCCACATCCGCGCGGCGCACTTGCGTGGCTGGCGACCCAGCCTAGGGTCCCCACCATGTCCCAGGAACGACTCGTCAGCGCGAAGCAGCGGTGGGCGGAGAAGCAGCGGGCCCGCGGGGTGACCGCGCGCGCGGAACGCTCGGGGGAGCGGCTGCCGCCCGGGCAGAAGCTGACCACCGGCTTCCCGGTCCTGGACCTCGGCGTGCAGCCGAAGATCGACCGGGCGGACTGGCGCCTGCGGATCGACGGCCTCGTGGCGCGGCCGATGGAGCTCACTTGGGACCAGTTCAACGCCCTGCCGCAGGTGGAGGACGTGAGCGACTTCCACTGCGTGACCACCTGGAGCAAGTTCGACTGCCGCTGGGGCGGCGTGGCGTTCACCACCCTGCACGAACTGGTGGGGCCGGCGCCCGAGGCGCGCTTCGTCTACTTCACCGGATACGACGGGTACTCGACCAACGTGGCCCTCGAGCAATGCCTCGATGACGACGTTCTGGTGGCGACGAGCTTCGACCGCGCGCCGGTGTCGCGGGAACACGGGGGACCGGCCCGGGTGATCATTCCCAAGCTCTACGCGTGGAAGGGGGCGAAGTTCGTCAACGCGATCACTTTCCTCCCCGAGGATAAGCTGGGCTTCTGGGAGGTGCGGGGCTACTCGAACACGGCGGATCCCTGGACGGAAGACCGCTACGCCTGAGCCGGGGCGGGGCGTTTCCCGTTGGACACTGGGCGGCGGGCGGGGCAGGGTCCGCGCACCTCCCCTCCCCCATGGCCAGCCCCTCCGACCCGCAACTCGCCAATCGTATCCTGCGCGGCCTCGTCCTCGGCCTGATCGCCGGCGCGGCCACCATCGGCCTGGGCAAATTCGCGCCCGGCCTCCTGACGGGTGCGCAGAGCATCGCGACCCACGTCCTCGAGCCGATCGGCCAGGTGTTCCTGCGGCTGCTCTTTTTCGTGATCATCCCGCTCGTCTTCGCCTCGCTCGCCTCCGGCGTGCTACAGCTGGGCCGGCCGGAGAAGCTGGGGCCCCTCGCCGGGCGCACCTTCCTCTTCTTCTTCCTCAACATGGCGATCGCCGTCGGCCTCGGACTGATCGTGATGAACGTCGTCCAGCCGGGCGACTTCATCAGCAAGGAGACCAAGGAGGCGGTGATGGCGACCTACGGCGGCGCAGCGCAGAAGCACGTGGCCAACCAGCAGCAGGCGCAGGCGGGCATGACGGTGATGACCGTGGTCGAGATGTTCATGCCGCGGAACCTGTTTGGCGCCTTCGTGGGCAACAGCCGCACCTCCCTGGGCGACGTCCTGCCGCTGATCGTGTTCGCCATTCTGGTCGGCGCCACCGGCACGCGCCTCGCGCCGGACCGGCAGGCCCGGCTGCTCGCGGCGCTCGACACGGTGAACGACCTGATGACGGGCATCGTGCACTTCGCGCTGCGCCTGGCCCCGTACGCGGTCCCCGCGATGATCTACAGCGTCGTGGTCCGTACCGGCCTCGACATCATCCTCGCCCTCGGGGTGTTCGTCCTGGTGTGCGTGGCGGTGATGGCGGTGCACGTCTTCGGCACGATGTCGCTCTGGCTGCGGATCTGGACCACGTGGCGGCCGCGGGCGTACTTCGCAGCGATCAAGGACGTGGTCGTGACGGCCTTCTCGACCAGCTCGAGCGCGGCGGCGCTCCCGGCGGCACTGCAGAACGCGACCGAGCGACTGAAGGTCACCCCGAGCACGGCGGGCTTCGTGCTGCCCCTCGGCACCACGATGAACATGAGCGGCACGGCCCTGTACGAGGGCTGCGTGGTCCTGTTCGTGGCGCAGGTGTTCGGCGTGGACCTCGGCGTGGGCCAGCAGCTCTCGCTGCTGCTCCTCTCGGTATTGAGCGCCGTGGCGGTGGCGGCGATCCCGGGCGGTTCGCTGCCGCTGATCGCGGGCCTGCTCGCGACCTTCGGCATCGATCCCGCCGGCATCGGCATCATCCTCGGCGTGGACCGGATCCTCGACATGTGCCGCACCGCGACGAACGTCGCCTGCGACGTCACCACCACCGTGGTGGTCGACGAAATGGTGAAGCGTTCGGAGGGCAAGGCCGCCGCGGCCGCGGGCTGACGGCGCGCGCGGGGCGCCGATCAGGCGAGGATGTCCGTGACGACGCGGGCCTCCTCGACGCCGGTGAGGCGGACGTTGAGGCCGCGGAACTTGTGCGTGAACCGCGCGTGGTCGATCCCGAGGCAGTGGAGGATCGTCGCGTGGAGGTCCCGCAGGTGGACGGGCTTCTCCATGATGTTGTAGCAGAAGTCGTCAGTGGCGCCGTACTCGATCCCCGGCTTGATGCCGCCGCCGGCCAGCCAGACGGTGAAGGCGCGGCCGTGGTGGTCGCGGCCCATCCCGGGATCGCCGAGCTTGCCCTGGCTGAAGACCGTCCGTCCAAACTCGGTGGCGAAGAGCACCAGCGTGTCCTCGAGTAGCCCGCGACGCTTGAGGTCTTCCACGAGGGCGGCAGTGGGCTGGTCGACATCGCGGCACTGGTTGGGCAGCTGGCGGGCGATGGCGATGTGCTGGTCCCAGCCGCGGTGGAAGAGCTGCACGAACCGGACGTCGCGCTCGAGGAGGCGGCGGGCGAGGAGGCAATTGGCGGCGTAGGTACCGGGCTTGCGGACCTCGGGGCCGTAGGCCTCGAGGGTGGCGGCGGATTCGCCCGAGAGGTCGGTGAGCTCGGGCACGGAGGCCTGCATCCGGAAGGCCATCTCGTAGGCCTCGAGGCGGGCGAGCGTCTCGGGGTCGCCGAGCTCAGCGGCGTGGGCCTGGTTCAGGCGGGCGAGGTCATCGAGCAGGGCGCGTCGCTGGGCGCGGTCGACGCCCGGCGGGTTGTTGAGGTGCAGCACCGGATGGGCGCCGGGGCGGAGCCCGACACCCTGATGGGAGGCCGGGAGGAAGCCGCTGCCCCAGAGGCGGGAGAAGATCGGCTGGCCGGGGTTCTTGCCGGTGCCCTGGGAAACGAGGGCGATGAAGGCGGGGAGGTTGGCGTTGACCGAGCCGAGGCCGTAGCTGACCCAAGCGCCGATGCTGGCGTAACCGGGCAGTTGGTTGCCCGTATTCATGAACGTGATGGCGGGGTCGTGATTGATCGCCTCGGTGTGGAGGCTCTTCACGATGCACAGCTCGTCGGCGATGCGCTGGTGGTGCGGCAGCAGGTCGCTGATCCAGGTGCCGTGGGCCCCGCAGCGGCGGCCGGAGCGGAGCGGGGGCACGACCGGGTAGGCGGACTGGTTGCTGGTCATCCCGGTCAGCCGCTGCGTGCCCTTGACGGAAGGCGGGATCTCCTGGCCAGCGTGGCGCTGGAGCGCGTCCTTGTGGTCGAAAAGGTCGACGTGGGAGAGCCCGCCGCTCTGGAACAGGCAGAGGA
>JBEDEF010000115.1:0-4440 GCA_041175845.1 Verrucomicrobiota bacterium | reverse complement strand
CCGCTACTCCCGCGCGCCGGGCCGCGGGGTCCAGACGGTGAGGCCGGTCAGGTCGCGCGCGGGGCCCGGCCGGAGCAGCGCGTAAAGGTAGGCGGCCGCCATGAAGACCCCGTTCACCACCGCACCCACCCAATAGCTGTGCAACGGCACGCGCCACGCTTCGGGCAGCACCTTCATCACCCCCAGCCCAAGATAGACATTCAGCGCCACCGCCAGCACCAGGGCGACGTTCACGGCCCGGCCGTCCACCCGCGTGGAAAAGAACCCGAGCAGGTAGACCCCGGTGATCGCGCCGCCGAGGACGCTGAAGACGATCAGACTCACGTCGTTCATGCTCTCCTTCTCGAGGCCGGAGAACACCAGCGCACCGGCGGTCATCGCCACGATCGCCAAGGCCGTCACCAACCGGGCCGCCTGCAGGTAGAAGCGGTCACTCCGCCCCGGGGCCAGGTGGGGCTTGAGCACGTCCACCACGGTCACGGTGGCGATCGAGTTGACGCCCGAATCGAGTGAGCTCATCGCGGCGGCGATGACGGCGGCGATGACCAGCCCGGAGAGTCCCTCGGGGATGCGCGTGAGCACGAAGTACGGCAGGACCTGGTCGGGCTGGAGGGAGGCCACGGCCGGGTCCGGTTGCACGCGGAAGAAGACGAAGAGCGCCGTCCCGATGAAAAAGAAGGTGGTCCACATCGGCACCGCGATCCCCGCGAAGAGGAGCGTCGCCTTGCGGGCCTCGCGGAGGGAACGGGCGGACACGTAGCGCTGCACCATCGTCTGCTCCCCGGAGTAGATGTTGAGCCAGTTGAGCAGGCCCAGGATCAGGACGGTCCAGAACGTGCGCTGGCCGACGTCCCACTCGAGCGCCCCGAGGCTAAATTTCCCGTGGGCATGGCCGACTTCGAGGATCTGGCCGAAGCCCCCGGGAAGCTGCAGCACGACGGCGGCCAGGCAGAGCGCGCCGCCCCCGAGCATCATCAGGGCCTGCACGGCCCCGGCCCAGACGACGGTCTCCATCCCGCCGGCGATCGTGTACAGGGCGACAAAGATCCCCCCGCCGACGATCACCCAACCGATCGGCGCCCCCGTGAGGAACTGCAGCGGCAGGGAGACGAGGAAGAGGACCTGCGCTACCCGGATCAGCTGGAGGCAGATGAATCCCACCGTGCCGTAGAGCCGCGGGACGATTCCGAAGCGATCCCCCAGGTACTCGAAGGCGGACGTGAGCCCAGCGCGCCGGAAGAAGGGGATGAACACCAGGGCGGCCAGCACCGCGAGCGGGGGCACGACGAGGTTCACCGTGAGCTGCCGCCAGTCGAGCACGTAGGCCGCCGCCGGCAGCGCGAGGAACGTGGTCGAGCTGATGATGGTCCCGAGCATCGAGAGCGCCACCGCCCAGCCCGGGAAGTTACGCCGACCGACAAAGTAAGTCTCGGCCGCGGCCGTCCGCCGGGCACAATACAGGCCGATCCCCAGCATCGCTGCCACGTAGGCGACGACCACCGCGACATCGAGGGAACGGATTTCGATCGGCATGGACAGGAGGGGAGGAGAAACGAAGTTCGCCGGCGAGCTTCAGGGAGCCGCCTGGGCTCCGGAGAGCCGCTCCAGGCGATCCACCTCCGCCACCGGCAACCGCAGCACCTCGACGGTCTGCTTCGCCGTCGCGAAGGCGATGAACAGCTGCCCTGCCTGGTGAATGACATGGGGGTAATCCACGTGTCTCCCCCCCACGAGGTAGCCCATCGCGGTAAAGACCAGTCCGTCGCGGCTCACGGCGAGGGTGAGCGGGTCGCGTCGCTTGGGGTGCGGGTTGGAGACCAGGACGTAACGCCCGTCGGGCAGGCGGACACCGCTGAACTTCGAAGTCGCATCGGGGAAGTTCGTGCGTTCCGGCACGCTCCAGGTCCGGCCGTGATCGGTCGAGAATCCGCGCATCAGGAAGCCGGCGCGCCCGTTGTCGCGGTAAAGCGCGGCGATGGTCCGGCCGTCGGGCAACACCCACCAGTACGGCTCCTCGGGCCGGTTGGAGCCGGTGCGATAGCTGGCCGCGGGAAAGGACTGCCAGCGATCGAAGCCCTGCATCCCTCCGATGAGGTAATGCACGTCCTGCCGCCCGTCGCGCCGCGACATCATCCATTCCCCGGTCGGCAGTTGCTGCGGCGGGAAGTTGTTCAGGGCGTCATCGAAGACCATCCCCAGGTGGCGCCAGCGGGCCGGCGCCGGCTCCTCGAGTTGCCAGGCGTGCAGGGAAAGCCCCGGTCCCATGTACCCGGGTGCCTCATACCGGCTCGCGAGGGCCAGCAGGCGACCTTCCCGCACCCAGAAGCCGCGGGCGATCCAGCCGTGGCCCGGGTCCGGACGTCCGGTGAGGTTGGTGGTCGCGCCCCACTTCAGCCCGTCCGGACTGGTGGCGAAGGACACGTGCTGGTCGGCGCGATCGTGGCCGGGCACCTTGCCGTGGCCGCGCGACTCGCCGGGACCGTCGCTCCACATCGCCCAGAAGCGGCCCGCGAAGTGGACGAGGTAATTGTGCTGGTTCACCCGGTGGCCCCCGGCATCGCGGACGTCGCTCACCACGGCATGCTCCGCCGCGAGGCGGGGCAACCCGTCGAAGTCGATCGTGTGCGGATCAACCGGCACCCACGAGCCGGCGAGCATCACCGGCGAAGCGGGGCGGAGACCGCCACTGGCTTCCCCCGCTCCAACCGGGGCGACCAGGGCGGATCCGAACAGGAGGAGCGCGAGGCAGGGCGGCGGAACGAGTCGGAAGGGAACCGGGCCGCCGCGGCGGGAACCGGTCACCGGAGTTCCCCCCGGTACAGCTGCTCCACCGCCTCCAGCGGGACGCGGATGACCTCGATCGCACGCTTCTGGCGCGAGTAGGTGACCAGCAGGTTTCCCGCGTGCTCGATCACGTGCGGGTACTGCACGGTCCCGGACGCGTGGTCGGCGTCGAACGGCCCGCCCTCGGGGGCGACCGGGATGGGGAGGCGCGCCATTCGGGTGAACGTGACGCCGTCGGCGGAGGTCGACAGGCAGAGCGGGTTGCGCCCCTTGGGATCGGCGTTGCTGACGAGCGCGTAGAAGCCCCGGGAGGTGCGGAGGCAGAAGAACTTCGAGGTGGCGTCGGGAAAATTGGTCTTCTCGGTCGCCGACCACGAGAGCCCGTTATCGGCGGAGACGGCGCGGTAGAAGCGTCCCGAGCGCGCATTGTCGCGGAAGAGGCCAAGCAGGCGGCCATCGGGCAGGGTCCACCAGTCGGGCTCTTCCGGGCGGAAGCCATCCGCGGGGGCCTCGGCGACGATGGGGGAGCGCCGCCAATCATCGGGACGCTTCACCCCTCCGGCGAGCATGAAGACGTTGCGCTGGTAGTCGGGGGCGCGGCAGATCATGCCCCACTCCCCGTTCGGGAGGCGGGCGGGCGGAAAGTTGTTGATCGCCCCGTCCGCGATCACCCCGAGGGGTTTCCACTCGCCGGCCGCCGGGAGCCATTCCCAGCCGTGGAGCTGGAGGCTCCGGCCGAAAAAGCGCACCCGCCCCCCTTGGTAGGCCTCGTCGTGGCTGGCCAGCGCCAGGAGTTTTCCGTCCCGTAGCCACAGTCCGCGCGCGATGTAGCGGAAGCCATCGCGGATCGGCGGTCCGGCCAGCATCCGGGGCTCGCTCCAACGGACGCCATCGGGACTCGTGGCATAGCGGAGGTGCTGGGTCGGATGATCCTCCACCTGCCGGCCATGGCTCCACATCACCCAGTAGCGGCCGTCAAAGAACGCGAGGTACGAGTGGAGCCGGAAGTTCCACTTGCCGGGATCGTTCACGTCGGCGTGGTCAAAGATCACCGCCTCCGTTCCGCGGATCTCGTGCGGTCCCTTGGTCACGAGGCCGTGCTCGCCCGGCAGGACCGGCAGCCGGCGGTAATCGATGCGCCCGGGATCCTCGCCCGCATCCGGCAGGCGCAGCATCGGGGGCAGGGCGGCCCAGGCAGAGCCGAGGAGTACGAGCAGGGGGAACAGGCGGATGACGCTCATGGGGTGAATAACGCAACAGGCGGGGAAGGCGGCGCGAATCGCTTCGTTCAAGTGATCCGATCGGATCAGCGGGGCGGCCGTGAAGTTTCCGGCGTTCGACGGGGGCCGACGTCGGCCTCCCACGCGGCGAGCCGCGCCTGCAGTTTGCTCACCCTTTCAGGCTGCGCCGGCGCCAGGTTGCGTGCTTCCCCCGGATCGCGCTCCAGGTCGAACAGGGCGGTCCCCGCGGCCGAGACCACCAGCTTCCAAGGTCCGGCGCGGACCGCCTGCTCATCCGCATCGCGCCAGAACAGCGTCCGCTCCGGGAGATTCTCGCCGCGCAGGAGCACGCCGCTCAAATCCGCGCCGTCCAGACGCAGGCCGGCGGGCACCGCGACCCGCGCCAGGGCCAGGAAGGTCGGCATCAGGTCCGCGG
>JBEDEF010000114.1:0-2662 GCA_041175845.1 Verrucomicrobiota bacterium | reverse complement strand
ATCGCGGACTCGCGGAAAAGCCCCTCCTGGATCGCCAGCTGTTCCACGTTGGAGGCGGACAGCAGGACGATGTCGACGATGTCCTGCGCGATCACCGCGCGGATCTGCGCGCGGTAGTCGGCGAGCGATTTCCAGCATGCCTCAGCCTCCCGGTGGCGCTCGGGGCGGCACTGGCCGGGGCCGGGCGCGGTGATGCCGAAGGCCATGTCCGCGTCCTTGGCGTCGGCGATGATGAAGTCTTTTCGGGTCGCTTGGCCGGCTTGGATCCGCGCCAGTTTCTGGTCGAGTCGCTTGGGGAGGCCCATTGGGTAGGCGGCGAGCCTCGCCGCGCCCGCGCCCGCTTGTCGAACCAGAAGCGGTTGGCCGATGCCGTCAGCCGCGCACAGCCTGGGCTGAGGCTTGCGGCCGTCCGCCCGGCCCGCCCAAGCTCCGGCGATGCGTGCCCTGTTGTTCGTCGCTCTCGGCTCGGCCCTCGGGGGGGCTGCGCGCTTCCTCCTGGCGGGCTGGGTCGGCGCTCGTCTCGACGGTCCGTTCCCGTGGGGCACCTTACTGGTAAACGTTTCTGGTTCGGCGCTCATTGGCGCGCTGGCCGCGCGGGAGGAGCTCCTCACCCCGGAGGCCCGGCAGTTTCTGATGGCCGGAGTCCTGGGCGGCTTCACCACTTTCTCCAGCTTCAGCCTGCAAACCCTCCGGTTAGCGCAGGACGGAGATTGGGGCCGCGCCGCGGGCAATGTCCTCGGGAGCCTATGTCTGTGCTTGGCCGGGGTTGCGGTGGGCTACCGGCTGGCACGCCTCGGTTGAGGCGAGGGACCAGCTCGGCCCGGACCTGGTCAGACGCGAGCCGGGCCGCTCCGCCAGTGACGCAGGGGCACATTGGCGAGGCCGATTAGGATGAGTTGGCTTGCGACGAACGAGGAGAGCGCGAGGAAGGCCGCGTCCGTGAAGCCGTAACTGTGCAGCCCCACCCCCAGCATGTTCGTGCCAAACCAGCTCCACGAAGTCACGATGTTGCCCCCGATGGCCAGGGCCATGAAGCCGCGTTGACGGACGATCCCGCCCCAGCGCGCGTGCAGCATGATCGCATTCCAGAGGACGATGAGCAGCGCGCCGTTCTCCTTCGGGTCCCAGCCCCAGAAGCGGCCCCACGACTGGTCGGCCCAGATGCCGCCGAGGATGGTCCCGACGAAATTAAAGAGTACGGCGAAGCAGGTGATGCCGTAGGTCATCCGCGTGAGCGCGTCGGCGGTAGAGCGGTCGAGACCGCGGGTGAAGAGGCCGCGCAGCACATAAATGATGCCGAGGAAGCCAGCGAGAAAGGTCGCGGAATACCCCGCCGTGATCACCACCACGTGGGTGGCGAGCCAGAAATTCGAGTCGAGGACCGCGCGCATCATCTCCATCGTGTCGCCGCTGAGCGAGAGGTGATGCGCGATCACCAAGGTGGAGAACCCAATCGCGCCGGCGGCGACGCTGCCGATGGCGTTGCGGTAGATCGCCTCGAGGAGCAGGCAGAGTCCCACGGCTCCCCAGCCCACGAAGAGGGCGGAGGAATAAAGATTGGTGACCGGCGGGCGCCCTTCCAGCCACATCCGGCAGGCGATCCCTGCGGTGGCGGCGATCCAGGCGACGGCGATGATCCAGAAGGCGGTGCGTCCCAGCAGGGCCGGCCAGACCAGCCAGGAGAAAAGGGCGACAAAGAAGGCGAGGGCGTACAGCACGGAGCTGGTGTAGAACGGCTGGGCCGCGTTGAAACGCGTCTCAAGGTCGCACTTCCTCAGCTGGGCGGAGAAGCGCTTGGCAAGGTCCGCACGGAAGAGCTCCACCAGCTTATTGAACTGGTCGGGCTTCTCGCCATTCCACGAGTGGGCGAATCCGGCGTAGGCGAGGGCGGCGGGATTGACCGTGCCGGCGCGGAAGGTTTCGAGCAAGGCGGCGCCGGCAGACTTCCAAGCGGTCAAGTCCGCATTACCGGTCTCGGGCGGGACGACGAGAAACGTGGTGGATTCTGCCATCACCACAAAGCGCTCGCCGATGTCGGTCATCGCCTTAGCCGCAGCCTCGTCGTGAGGCTGCCCGGCCTGCTTGGCGCGCACCGCCTCGACGCCTGCCTTGACCTGGTCCTGAAACTTCAGGAGCTCGCCGAGGAAGTCCGGCCGACCCGGCGAGGTGAATGCGTGCCGGAGACGCTGGTAGTGGACAAGGTTGCCGTAGATCTGCAGCACCCCGCGCTGGAAGGGCGTACGAACCGCGGACTCGACCTGGTCTGCCAGCTTTGCCTGGCGCTGGAGCTCCGCGATCTTGGGCTCGAGCTGGCGCAGCGAGAAGCGTTTCTCCCCCTGGCCATCGGACGTGCGGAGATCGAAGATCGCGAGCACGTCGGGATGCACGATCTCGAAGTGCTGATAGGTGTCCGCCTTGCCGGGGCGGAACGCGACGTCGAGCAGCCACTCAATGGGCTGCAGCTTGCGGCCGTCCGGGGTGGTGACCGTCTGCCGGCCCTGAAGCTGGAGCAGGGAGCTGCGGGCGACGGTGTCGAGAGGCTTGAGGCGGCCGTTGACGAGCACGGGCAGGCGCCCGAAGCCCTGGACGTCGAAGGCGGCGGGGTTGCGCGGGGCGCGTAGGGTGCTGGCAACCCAGGCCAGCACGAGGGCAAGAACGAGGA
>JBEDEF010000113.1:0-3804 GCA_041175845.1 Verrucomicrobiota bacterium | reverse complement strand
CCTACGATTCCGAGATCGCCGTCCTCCGCAGCCTCCTCGCCGGGCGCGACCTCGCCGAGCTGCTCGCGGAACGGATGCGCCGCGTGAACGGCCTCGCCCTCACCTCTCCCGCCGCCGTGGTCGCCCACCTGCGCGCCGGCGGCCACCGCCACGGCTATTGCGACCCCGCCCTCTGGCCCGACCTCGCCCCGCATTTCGCCGACGGCTTCACGGTCGAGACGAGCTTCGACCGCACCCGCGTCGACGACTACGCCTTCGGCATCACCCGCGCCGCCGGCGCCATCGCCGAGTCCGGGACGATCATCCTGCACGACCGCACCACCGCCAGCCGCCTCGCGGCGCTCGCCCCCTGGGTCCACGTGGCCGTGGTTTCCCGCGCGGACATCTTCGGGGATGTCACGCAGGCCGTCGCGGCCCTCGGGGACGACCGCAACGTGGTCTGGTGCACCGGCCCCTCCAAGACGGCCGACGTCGAGGGCATTTTGATCGAGGGCGTCCACGGCCCCGGCGAACAGCTCGCCCTGATCGTCCCCTGACCTGCACGCCGGGGGCCGCCGGCCCCGGAAAGAGAACCGGCGCGCCCCCTTGCGGGAAGCGCGCCGGCGCGAACGGGCGGGAAGTTCGCCCGGAGGCTCAGAACATGCCGCGGAGGCCGAAGACCCAGTTGGCCCCGTACTCCTGCAGCTGCCGCAGGGCGCGCTGCTGGCCCTCCACCACGCCCGGCGCGGTGTGGTACCAGCGCACCGGCTTGCCGGTGATGTTGCGGATCTGGCTGTAGAGCGTCAGCCGCGGGGTGAGACGCCAGTTGAGCGAGACGTCGAACTGGGTCTGCTCGCCCTGGTACTGGCCGTAGGTGGTGCTGTCCGGGGTATCCGGACGCCAGACCATGCCAACGGATCCGTTGAACTTCTTGTAGGCGTAGCCGAGGCGCGAGGACACGCGGTAGGGCGCGAGGTTGGCGCGGCGGCGGTCCGCGTACGCGCGGGAGAAGGCGACGTTGAAGTTGAGCCCCCGCAGGTACTCGCTCGGCAGGAACCCGAGGGTCTGGTTGTAGGCGAGGTCCATCGAGCGGAAGGTCTGCTCGTCGGGACTGTTGACCGTCGTGCGGAACGTGTACGGGGCGAAGTCCGGGTCATCCACGCCGAAGTCCTCCGCCGAGAAGTCGAACGTCTGGCGGAAGTTCGTGGCCTTCACCTGCGTCAGGTCGAGCGTCAGCTGGCCGGGCGAGCGGCCACGGAAGTAGTACGCGAGGCGCGACTGGAACTTCTTGTGGTACTCAGGCTGAAGCGCCGCGTTGGGGGCGGAGACGCGCAGGTTCACCTCGTCGATGCCCCAGACGCCCGTGATGCTGTCGATCGGCGGCCGGGAGATCGACTTGTTGAAGCCGATCTGGAACTCGAAGTCCGGCAGGATGTAGTACTTGAACATGATCGACGGGAAATAATTCCGGTACACCGAGGTGCGGGTGACCCGCGGGTTGTGGGTGTACTGGTAGATCATGCCGGGCAGGGTCAGCGCCCGGCCGCCGCTGGTGCCCGGCGCGTTCACCGGATAGCCGGCCGCGAGCACCTGGGCGCGCGTCAGCGGATCGAATTCCCGCACGTCGTTCTGGGTCTCCTCCATCCGGACGCCGCCGAGCATGGTCAGCTTGGGCGACAGGCGCACGGTAGCCTGGGCGTAGCCCGACGTCACCGTCTGCTGGAAGTCGCGCGGGTTGGCGAAGAACGACGTGTAATAGTCCTCCGGCGTGCCCATGTGCTTGAACCAGCCGGGCTGATCCCGGAACAACAGCGCCACGGCCTGACGGTTGACGCGCTGCGGCATCCCCTGCTGGCCGTTCACATTGAAGACCGTGAGGCCGTTCGTCGTGCCCATGTCGAACGGATGGGGCGAGATGAACTGGGGCCCGAGATTCGCCCAGTTGCCGAACGCGGTGTTGATGTTGGCCCCGGTGTTCGGATTGACCCCCACCGTGTTGCCGCCCGGACCGGTGTAGGACCAGATGTCCCAGTTGCTCACGATGTTGTTGTTGCGTTCCTCGGCCGCGATCTTGCCGCCAAACTTGAGCGAGGTCGGGAAACGCTCGAGGAATGGCACCGCCCAGCGGGCGTTCAGCTGCGCGCTCTGGACCTCGGTGATCCAGGTGCGGTTGTCATTGTTCACCCGCGTGCCGCCGGAGCGGCTGTTGGTGTCGACGAAGTTCGCCCGGTCGAACCAGTCGTTGCCGGAGGTCTGCCGGATGCTCCACTCCCACGACTCCTGGTGCGGACGGGTGGCGATGAAGCCGGCCGGCACGCTGCCGCCCTCGCTGTTGAGGAAGCCGCGCTCGAGCGACTCGTAATTGTTCACCGAACGGGAGTAGCCGAGCGCACCGTCGACCACCCACCGGCCAGCCTTGTACTCGAAGCGCGGGGAAAAGGTGCGGGTGTAGGTCAGCTTGGCCGAGGTGCCGCCGCCGTTGTTCAGCTGCGCCGAGTTGGCGGTGCCCTCGCGGCGCGCGATGATCGTCGTGAGGCCGTCGCCGCCGACGGAAACCCGGCCGTTATTGACGTTCGCGTTGTCGTTGGCCGCCACGAAGGTGAAGTTCCGGTTCCAGAATTCACCCTCGGTGTAGGTGTAGATGCCGGTCAGCGAGACGACCAGGCTCGGCGTCACCTTCCAGTCGGCCGTCAGGGTCACCGCGTCCTTCAGGATGGTCTTGTTGCCGTCCTTGAAGTCGATCTGGCGCACGACCATCGGCCGCGGATCGTTCGCGTTCGGGGAGCGGTTGTAGCCGTTGTTGACCACGTACTGCTCGGTGTAGGAGTGGGCGTGGCTGGCCGAGAGGAGGATGCCGAAGCGCTGGTTGAGGAACGATTCCGCGTAATCGAAGGAGTAGTTCGGCTTCCACTTGTAGGACTCACCGTCGCGCGGGCCCTTCGTCTTCCGCCAGGTGAACTCCTCGGCGTTGAAGTTGAGGCTGGTGTTGTACATCACCGTCCGGCCCTTGCGGTCGAAGGCGCGCTTGGTGCGCATGTTGATGGTGCCCGCGGGATTGTCCGCGTCCGAGTCCGGCGCCGAGGTGCGGTTGATCTCGATCGATTCGATGGCGGTGATGGAGAAGCCCTCGAAGGAGGTGGCGCGGGAATTGGTGCCGCCGCCGCGGTTCGCGTCCGCGCTGGCCGAGCGGATGCCATCGAACGACACGCCCACGTACTGGGAATCCATGCCGCCGAGGCGCGGGCCACGCGCCTCCGACTCCACGTAGTCCAGGTCCACGCCCGGCAGGTACTTCAGGAACTCGCCGACGTTGCCGTCGGTGACGTCCCCGAAGATGTCCGAGGCGACGGAGGTGGTGATGCTCATCGAGCGCCGCTGGGCCATGATGGCCTTGGCGTTGCCCTCACGCTCGGTCGACACGGTGAAGGCCTGGAGCTGCACGACGCCGTCCTTGGCCGGGGCGGCCGCCGCGGTGCTGGTCAGACGGATCTCCCGCACGGCGGTCTGGCCGGCGGCGACGGTGAAGGTCTCCTTCACGGTGTTGTAGCCGGTGTAGGTGACGGTGATGGAGGCCGAACCGGCGGGCACGCCGGCGAACTGGAAGGAGCCGTCGCCCTCGGAGTAGGTGACCTGGTTGGTCCCATCGAGGGTGACCTGCGCGTCGCGCACGTACTCCTGGCTGACGGGGTTGAAGATGCGCCCCTGGATGATGCCGGTGGCTTGGGCGCGGAGCACGGCGGGCAAGGCGAACAGGGTGGAGAGCACGACCAGGGTTCGCAGCCAGGTCGGGATCGGGTCAGGGTTTGGTGTCATGGTGAAAAGGGG
>JBEDEF010000112.1:0-2614 GCA_041175845.1 Verrucomicrobiota bacterium | reverse complement strand
AGACCACCCTACGGCCGAGGAAGTCTTCGCACGGGTCAAGGCGGAGTTGCCGACCATCTCGCTAGCGACCGTCTACAACTGCTTGGAGACTTTGGTGCAGTGCGAACTCGTCCGAGCGGTGAACTTCGAGCGTAGCCCCACCCGCTACTGCCCCAACCTGCGGCCTCACGCGCATTTTCACGACGAGCAGACGGGGCGCACCTACGACATCGACCTGCCGCCGGCCGTGTTGGCCGAAGTCAACCACGTGCTTCCTGCAGGCTTCGACGCCTCCTCGGTCGAAATCACTTTCCGCGGCCAAGCCCGCCCTGCCTCCTGATCCACGCCACCTTCCCGTTTTCATGTCCTCGCTCGTCATCCAAGACCTCCACGTCTCCATCGGCGACAAACCCATCGTCAAGGGTCTGTCCCTCACCGTGAACAGCGGTGAAGTGCACGCCATCATGGGACCGAACGGCACCGGCAAGTCGACCCTCGCCAAGGTCATCGCCGGACATCCCGACTACACCGTGACTGGCGGGGATGTGCTCCTCGACGGCCGCTCCGTACTCACGCAGGAGGCCGACGAGCGGGCCCGCGCCGGGCTCTTTCTCGCCTTCCAATACCCGAGCGAGATCCCCGGCGTCTCGATCGCCAACTTCCTCCGCGCCGCGGTACAGGCGCGCCTGCCCGAGGGCGAAGAGATCGATGCCACCGCCTACTACAAGCGGCTCTACGCGAAGATGGACCTGTTGAAGATCGACCGAAAGTTCACCTCCCGCTCGGTCAACGAGGGTTTCTCCGGCGGCGAGAAGAAGCGCTGCGAGATCCTCCAGATGGCGATGCTCGAGCCGAAGATGGCGGTGATGGACGAGACCGACTCGGGCCTGGACATCGACGCCCTGCGCATCGTCTCGGAGGGCGTGAACGCGCTACGCGGACCGGGCCTCGGGGTGCTGATGATCACCCACTACCAGCGCCTACTGACCTACATCGTCCCAGATTTCGTACACGTGATGTACGACGGCCGCATCGTGAAGAGCGGCGACAAATCCCTCGCCCTGGAACTGGAGGCGCGGGGCTACGATTGGGTAAAGCAGGAACTCGCCGCCCTCTCCGCCTGAAGCCCGGCACCCACCATGAAGAGCCTCATCGACAGCGGCCCCGCCGCCACCGCGGAGAATCCCGTCGCCGGGATCGACCAGACCAAGGGTGACTTCACCTACGACGTCGCTTACGAGTTCGACGCGGGCACGGGCCTGAGCGAGCGGACGATCGACTACATCAGCTCGGTGAAGAAGGAGGCGGACTGGATCCGCGCCTTCCGCCATCAGGCGCTGAAGGTCTTCCAGTCCAAGCCGATGCCCACCCACTGGGCCACGCGGGATCTGGAGAACATCGATTTCGACCGCATCCGTTACTACCTCGCGAGCGGCCAGAAGCCAAAGCGTACTTGGGAAGAGGTGCCCGAGGACATCAAGCGGACCTTCGAGCGCCTGGGCATCCCCGAGCAGGAGCGGAAGTTCCTCGCCGGCGTCGAGGCGCAGTTCGACTCCGAGGCAGCCTATTCGAACATCAAGGAGATCGTCGCCAAGCAGGGGGTGATCTTCGTGAACTCGACCGAGGGCCTGCGCGAGCACCCGGAGCTGTTCCGCCGCTGGTTCGGCAAGGTCATTCCGACCGGGGATAACAAGTTCTCCGCCCTCAACAGCGCCGTGTTCTCCGGCGGCTCGTTCATCTACGTGCCCCCCGGGGTGAAGGTCGCGCAGCCCCTGCAGGCCTACTTCCGCATCAACGCCGAGAACTTCGGTCAGTTCGAGCGCACCCTGATCATCGCCGATGAGGGCGCGGAGGTCACCTACATGGAGGGCTGCACCGCGCCGAAGTTCTCGACCGCGACCCTGCACAGCGCGGTGGTGGAACTCGTCGCCCTGAAGGGCGCGAAGATCCAGTACATCACCGTCCAGAACTGGGCCAACAACGTGTTCAACCTCGTGACCAAGCGCGGGCTCGCCCACGAGGAGGCCGAGATCAAGTGGATCGACTGCAACATCGGCTCGCGCCTGACGATGAAGTACCCGGGCGTCGTGCTGAAGGGGCGCAAGGCGCGCGGGGAGGTCATCTCCATCGCCCTCGCCAACGACGGCCAGCACCAGGACACCGGGGCGAAGATGATCCACGCCGCCGACGAGACGACCTCCAATGTCGTCGCCAAGTCCATCAGCGTGGGCCAGGGCCGTTCGACCTACCGAGGCCAGGTGCACATCCCGAAGCGCCTGCGCGGGTGCAAAAACAACACCGAGTGCGACGCATTGCTGATCAACACGAATAGCCGCACCGACACCTACCCCGCGATCACCGTCCGCGGTGACCGCAACTCGGTCCAGCACGAAGCCAGTGTCTCTAAGGTCAGCGAGGATATGATCTTCTACATGCAGCAGCGCGGCCTCACCGAGGGCCAGGCGATGAGCTTGGCGGTCAACGGCTTCATCAACGACCTCGCCCGCCAGTTCCCCATGGAGTACTCCGTGGAGCTGAAGCGGCTGATCGACTTGGAGATGGAAGGTAGCGTCGGCTGACCCTCCCCCCGCGTTGACCGCCACCCCCGTGTCCCAACCGCCGGCGCTGGTCGGCG
>JBEDEF010000111.1:0-3543 GCA_041175845.1 Verrucomicrobiota bacterium | reverse complement strand
AGGGACTACCGATGCGGAAGGTGCGGCCGGAACGGTCCGTGAAGTACGAGCCGCAGTTGCCGTGGTTGAAGTACCACTTGCCATCGGGGCCCACCGTGACCGAGTGCAGCGAGTGGTCGTGATTCCGGCCGTCGAAGCCGGTGAGGAGCACCTCGCGCTTATCCACCGCCGGGTCGAACTTTGCGTCCCGGTTGACGTCGGTGTAGACGATCAAGTCGGGCGTGCAGGAGACGATGATCTGGTTGTCGATGACTGCGATCCCCATCGGCGCGAGAAGTTCGGGCTCCTGGACGAATACGCTGGTCTGGTCTGCAACCCCGTCGCCGTCGGTATCCGTGAGCACGACGATGCGGTCGCCGGCCGGATCCTTGCCGGCGTGGCGGCGGTAGTTGAAGGATTCCGCGACCCAGATGCGGCCCTGGGCGTCGATGTCGAGGTTGGCCGGGTTCCGGAGCATGGGCGTCCGGGCCCAGAGGGTGACCTCGAGGTCATCGGGGGCGGCGAGCATCGCCGGCGGGATGAAAGGCGCGGGCGGCTCGAGGGGAGCCGCGGGCATCTTGGGCCGGGGCTCCCCGGTCTTGGGCTGCGCCGCGGGCAGCAGGGGCAGCAGAAAGAGGCCAGCGGCGGCGAGCGCCGCGCACGCGGGCGCGAGGGGGGTGGAGGGCATCGCCGCGCAGGAAAGGGTTCCACGCGCTGCTTGGCAATGCGGGAGGAGCGTGGCGCGTGCGGGTTCCCTGGCGCGCGGCGCTGGGCTCAGGGCAGGACGGCCGGGTCGAGACCAATCGTGCCGGCCAAGGTGGCGCCGTAACTGGTCTGGCGGGCTGCCGCCGCGGCCGAGCGGGCGGCCTCGAGCCGTTCGCGGATGCTGAGCTGCCCGGCGACGTCCGCGTAGTTCGGTCGCGAGAGGAAGCGCTCGAGGTAGGTCGCGGCCTGTTCCCAGTACGCGAGGTCACGTCGGCGTTGCGCCTCGAGGCGGGCGGCGTACCACCCGCTGCCGAGGAGGCTTTCCCGAGTGAACAATGCACGGAATGCGGGGTCGTCCGCGCCGCGGCCCTCCCAGTGGCCGTCGCGCATCAGGTGCAGCAGGGCCCCAAGCGGCGGCACGGCGTGCGCGATCGAGCCGTCGGCGAAGTAGCTTTCCGCGGCGGTGCGCATCGCCTGGACGATGTTCTCCATCCCCTCGGCGAAGACCGCCGGGTCCTGCCGTTCGGGCCGGAGCAGGTTTTCGTCGAAGAGGGTGCTGGGGTTGCCGAGGACGCGCCCGCAGAAGGTTTGAACAAATCGCGAGGTGATGCGCCAGCCGAGCCGGCTGGCGAGCACCGGGCGGCCGGCGTGGGTCGAGTCCGCGCAGCGCTCGAGGAAGCCGCCCTCGATCAGGAAGCGGGGCGAGCGTTCCTCGGGGCTCATCCGCGCCCAGATCTCTGGAACGAGCAGGCTGATGTCGTGATCGACGCGGAGGTGCGGCCCGATCCAGCCGGCGGCGGAGCAGAAGACGGCCAGGTCGGTGAGGATGTAGCCGACCAGCGCGGCGTTGAGGTCGTGGATCGGCGGCAGGGCGTTGAACGGGCCCTTGGTGAGCGCGCCCTCCGAGCCGGCGCCGGTGGTCGAGGGAGATTTACCCGTGAGGCTCGCGATGAAGTCCATGAACGCCTCGGGCAGCTCCTGGTAGTGGAGCGGGCCGAAGACGCAGAGCGGCCGGATGCCGGGCTCGGGCGGATTAAGCCGGCGGCCAGCCAACACGGCGCCGACTGGGAAAAGCGCGGGCGTCTCAGGCGGAAGGCGCCGGTAGAGCTGCGCGCCTACCTGGGCCAGGTAGGTGGCGCGGGGATCCTCGAGGTCCGGGCGGCGTTGGAGGTAGCGGGGATTCTTCGTCGGCTTCCCGTCGACGATCCGGGGGTGGGCCGGCGACGCGAGGTAGGCCGGCCGCGCGGCGGAGGCGAAGTTCGCGAGCAGGACGCGGATCGGCTCGGTGAAGGCGTCGAAGCCGATTGCGTCCTCAACCAAGTGGCGGACCGCGGTCCGGTCGAGTGGTTCGTAGTTGGAGAGAAAGTTACCCGGGCGGGAGAAATCGCGCTCGGTGGTGCGGTCGTAGCCGCGGTGGATCGCGTCATCGGGCCGCTGAAAAAGGGCCGACTCGCAGTTGGCCACGAACTTGACCGGTCGTCCTGCGCGAGCGGCGCTCGCCGGGAGGCCGGCGAGCTGGTCCCTGGGAAGGATGATCGCCGCCGAGATGTCGTCCTCGGCCTGGATCTTGCAGGCGGGATGGAAGTCCTTGCGCAGGCTGAAGGTACGCCAGCCGCCTTCGGGGGTGAAGCCGACGCGGAGGAAGTGCGTCATCGCTTTCTCCCCGCCGAACTTCAGCTCGTTGCCGGGGCGCCCGTTGATCGTGTCGACCGTGAAGTGGCGGCGCCAGTCGTCGCCCCACTCCGGCTTGTACACGCGCTTGATGAGCAGCACGAGGTCGAGAATGTGGCGGGGGATGCCCTCCAGCCAGGCGTTGTAGGCGTCAGTGTAGTCCGGGCTGCGACTGAGGAGCTTGACCACTGAGCCGAGCGAGCGCTCGGAGCTGAGCAGTGGGCGTCCGCGGGTCTTGTTGCGGGCTGGATCGCGGAAACGCTGACCGTACTCGCGGCGTAGGATGGCATCGATCGCGTCGAAGTCCCGCGCGAGGTCCCCGACGAAGTTCGGGGCAGTGAAGATCGCGTCGGCGATCGATTTGGAGATCTCCGACTTGCCGCCGCCGGAGACGGTGCAGGGCTTGTGGCAAAGTAGCCCCTCGGCGGTCGTGCCGCGCAGACGCCACCGGCGCCCATCCTCCGGTTTCACCATCTCGACTTTGTAGCCAGAGGGTAAGACGTAGGTGTGTCGCGGCAGAAGCTTGAGAGTGGCGGTAGCGCCGGCCGTGTCTCGCCAGGTGATCGCCTGGCGACGGAGGTCGAAGGCGGCGTCCTCCGGCACATAGCAAATATCCGGGTGGAGACGGTCGCGGGCCCAGCCGCCCGGCTGCAGCTCCGCGCGCTCCCCCAGCGTGCGCAGGGCGCCGGCAAAGGTGTGGTCGACGACGGCGAGGTGACGACTGAGGTGGAAGTCGAGGCCGAGATCGTAGCTGGGAAAGGTGAGGGCTCCGCCGGCGTGTTCCTCCTCGCAGCGGCCGAGCAGGTTGGCCGCGAAGCTGATCTGAGCCTTCACCTCCTTCTTGCAGTAGCCAAAGTAGTTATCCGCGATCAGGGTCAGCATCACCCCGCGGCGGTCCCGGGCGGTGAGCTTGAACGCGACGCCGTCGTTGTACTTCTCGTCCGGGTCGCGCCAGCACATCCCATCGCGGCGCTGGCGGGCAGTGGCTTCCGCCCAGGGGGGCAGGCCCAGCGCGCGCTTGGTCAGGCGGGTGAGGTGGGTGGCGAGGATGACGCCGCCCGTGTGGCCGGTCCAGTGCGCCGGATCGAGCGCGGCGTCGTTGGCCGGCAGGTGGGGGTCGCCCGCGTTGCCGAAGATGCGTTCGATGAAGTCGAGGTTGGCCACCAGCGCGCCCGGGACGAAGAAGCG
>JBEDEF010000110.1:0-3213 GCA_041175845.1 Verrucomicrobiota bacterium | reverse complement strand
CCCCCGCTGACTCCGCCTTCACCCCGCCGGGGAGGCGCCGCCCCGCGGTGGGCTAAGTAGCTAGACGGCCGCCGGATCAGCGAAAATACGGGCCCCCGGGAGCGTGCTCTGCCGAAAGACTCCGGCCAACCTCCTCCCAATGCCTGTCCCGCGTCCTTTCCACTCAACTGCCTTGCCCGCCTCGTTTCTTCCCGCGGCGAAGACATCGGGATTGGCATTCCCGACCTTATCTCCAAAGTCTTGCACCATGAAACTCCGCCTCCCGCTACCGCTCGTGCTCGTCGCGCTCCTGCTCGCGCTCCCGGCCGCAGCCCAGACCAGCCTGCCGACGCGTTCCCGGCCCATCCCGGACCAAATCGTTAATCGGGGTGCCGTGCAGATCGACCTTACCACCCATTTCGGGGTGCCCGGCGTAGTGGGGCAGGTGGTGCAGTTCAACTTTGGGGCCCAAAGTCGCGTCAATGTTGAGCTACAGTCCACCGAGGCGCCCCTCAACGCGGCCAACTTCCTCAGCTACATCAGCCGCAACGCCTACGACGGAACAATTCTCCACCGCATTGATAACCTCGGCGCGACCGTGCCAGCTCTGGTCCAAGGTGGCGGCTTCACGGCAACGTCCGTTCCGGCGACCCAGACTACCCCGTCCACCATCAATTTCACGAGCATCACACGTTCCGCCCCCGTGCCGTTGGAGGCCAGGCTGCCCCTGCAGCGCGGGACACTCGCGGCCGCCCGACCTGCAGGCGATCCAAACGGCGCCACCAGCGAGTGGTTTTTCAATACGATCGACAACTCCGTCAATCTTCCGGGCGGTTACTCGGTGATCGGTCGTGTTCTGGGGACCGGGATGTCCGTGGTGGATGGGATCGCGCAAACTCCAACCTTCGCCTATCCCGGAACGGACTTCACCAAACTGCCGGTCCGCAGCTCCACCCTACTCACGGTGAGCACCGTCCGGGTAATCCCGATTTACCCCCAGGCGGTCGGTGATCCGACGGCAGTCCTGTCGTTCCGTCTCCGCATCGCCAGCGCCGCGGGCCAAGCCTCCGGCATCGTCTCGACCAACCTCACCGGTTCCACCCTGACGATCACCCCCTTGGCCGTCGGCACGGTCCTCCTCGAGGTCACGGCGGAGGATTCTAACGGCAATTTGTCCCTGCCCTCCGTTTTCCAGGTCACCGTCCCGCCGGAATCCATTCTGGCGCCGGTTTTCACCGCCCACCCCGTCAGCCAAACCGTCGCCCTCGGCGGCAGCGCAGTCTTCCACGCCCCCGCCACCGGCGGTGCCGCCGACATCTTCCCACTCTCCTACCAGTGGGTGAAGAACGGCGTCCCGCTCAACGCGCCCTCCAGCCCCTTCCTAGTGCTCCGTAACGTGGCCGCCAGCGACGCCGGCACTTACGCTTGCCGCGTCTCCAACTCGCTCGGGACCTCCATCAGTCTGCCCGCCACGCTGGCCACGCTTAACACCCCCGCCAGCGCCCGCGGCCGCCTCGTGAACCTCGCCGTCCGCACCGATGCCGACGACTTCTTCGAACCCTTGATCGTCGGCTTCGCCATCGGGGATGCCCGGACCTCCGGCACCAAACCCCTGCTCGTCCGGGGCGTTGGCCCCTCGCTGGCCGCCCTCGCGGTCCCCAACGTGATGGCGGATCCCGTACTCAAGATGTTCCGGGATAGCCTTCAGGTTGCCCAAAACGACAACTGGCTGGGCGACCCCCTGATCGCCACCCGGAGCGCCCAGGTCGGCGCCTTCGCCCTCGCCGGCAACGATTCGCTCGACGCCGCGGTCGCCCTCACCTCGCCCAACGGCGCCTACACGATCCAGATCACGAATCGGGTCGAGGGCCGGGGTAACGTGCTCGCCGAGGTCTACGACGCGACCCCCGCCGCCGAAATCACGGAGTCGACCCCGCGGCTGATCAACGTGTCCGCCCGGGCCAGGGTCGGGGACGGCCGCAGTGCCCTCATCGCCGGCTTCGTGGTCGCGGGCAACACCCCTGCCACCGTGCTGGTCCGCGCCGTCGGCCCCGCTCTCGCCGCCTTCGGGGTCGAAGACGCCGCCGGGGATCCAAAGCTCGAAATGTTCCGCGGTACCTCCTTCCTCGCCGAAAACAACGACTGGAATGGCGATCGTCAGGTCGCCGCCCTCGCCGCCAGCATCGGCGCCTTCGCCCTGCCCCTCAATGGCAGCAAGGACGCCGTCCTCCTGCTCACCCTACCGCCCGGCACGTACACGGCTCAAACCACCGACAGCGACCGCCGCGGGGGCTCCGCCCTCCTCGAAGTCTACGAGATCCGCTAACGCCCGCGGCCTCGCCGCAGGCAGTGGCCGACCGGATCACGCCGCGGATCCGGTCGGCGCACCGCGCTCCGTCAGGAAGCGACAAAAACGCCGCCGCCGACCTTCTGCATCCCGGAGGCCGGTCGCTCCGCCGGGGTAGCTAACACCACGCTTACGACCGGGGCCTGATCTGCCAGACCTCCGTTCGTCCGCAGGTGAAATCCTTTGCTATCTTCATGGCCCTCAGGGGCATTACGGATGGCCGCCACCGTCACCAACGTGGCTAGTACCGCCACCGTGCCTAGTCCTAACAGTAGGATCGTCATCATTGGGTAAGTTCGGGCGACCTGCACCCATCCGCTTCGGCACCCACGCCGCCTCGGACTAAGTAACCGCCGCCACGAACAAACGCTTTACTCGCCATTCCAATTATGCGAGAAAAAAATGCATTATGCGCCCCAAAACGATCCCCGAGCTCCGCCAGGAGATCCAAGCTTCAAGCCGACTTCAGGCTGAATCCCAGGGTGCTATTTCTGCACTTCTTGGCCTCAATCAGGCGACGGTCTCCCGCATCCTCCGAGGCCAGTTCAAGCGCCGCTCCAAGGCCGTCGACAAGGTCCTCGCTTATGCAGAAATTTCCTGCATCACCGAACAGCCTCTGACCCCGTTTGAGGTCACGGTGACCCAGTTGGAGAAATTGGCCGCCGCCCGGTCTCCCAACGGCCGCCACGCCGCCAAATTGATCCGCCTCGCCGCCGAGCTGCTGGAGTCCAGCCTACCGACTACACCCGAGGACGCGATGCCGGCGGCACAGCCCGCGAGCTAAGTCGCTCAGCCCACAGCGCCCCTCAACCCCGGCGTCGAGGTCGTCCGTCTCCTCCCTCGGGCCGCAAGCGCTCCTAAACTTCCTCCTAGGATCGATCCTAAGC
>JBEDEF010000109.1:0-7779 GCA_041175845.1 Verrucomicrobiota bacterium | reverse complement strand
CATCACCACGGTACTGAACGGCGATGGGGCGCAGCTGGACCTCTGTATCAAGCAGCTGCGCAAGCTGGTGAATGTGGTCGAGGTAGTCGACTTTACCGAAGGGCAGGCGGTGGAACGCGAGCTTGTCCTCGTGAAGGTGCGGGCCGACGCTCGCTCCCGCTCGGAAATCGTCCAGGTCGCGGACATCTTCCGCGCGAAGATCGTGAATCTGACGCCGGACAACCTCATCATCGAGCTGACCGGAACGGACGATAAAATTGGTGCCCTGCTGGGCCTGCTGGAGCCCTTTGGGGTACTCGAAATTGCCCGGACCGGCCGCCTCGCCCTGAAGCGCTGAACTATTTTTCACCCATGCCCGCCAAAGTCTACACCGACAAAGACGCCAACCTCGGCGTGTTCGCCAACAAAACGCTCGCCGTCCTCGGCTACGGTTCCCAGGGCCATGCCCATGCGCTGAACCTCAAGGACAGCGGCTGCAAGGTCATCATTGGCCTTTACCCGGGTTCCAAGTCCCGTGCGGTCGCCGAGCAGCACGGTTTTGAAGTCGTCGACACGGCCGAGGCGGTCCGCCGCGCGGATGTCATCATGGTCGGCCTGCCTGACATGAAGCAGGCTGACGTTTATCGGCAGGACATCCTGCCCAACCTCGCCAAGGGGAAGACGCTGCTGTTCTCCCACGGGTTGAGCGTGCACTTCGGCCTGATCAAGCTGCATAAGGATATCGACTGCATCATGGTGGCCCCGAAGGGCCCCGGACACATGGTCCGCCGCCTCTATGCGGAAGGGAAGGGGATGCCCGCCCTGGTCGCGGTCGCGCAGGACAAATCGAAGCGTGCGCTCAAGACTGCGCTGGCGTGGGCCAAGGGGATCGGCTCCACCCGGGCCGGTGTACTCAAGACCTCATTCAAGGAGGAGACCGAGACCGATCTGTTCGGCGAGCAGGCGGTCCTCTGCGGCGGGGCCAGCGCGCTGGTGCAGGCGGGCTTCGAGACCTTGGTCGAGGCCGGTTATCAGCCGGAGATGGCCTACTTCGAGTGCCTCCACGAGCTGAAGCTGATTTGCGACCTGATGTACGAGAGCGGTATCGCCGGGATGCGTTTCTCGATTTCCGAGACGGCAAAGTACGGCGACATCACCCGCGGTCCGCGGGTGGTCAATCGCCAGACCAAGGCCGAGATGAAGAAGATCCTGAAGGAGATCCAGACCGGCAAGTTCACCCAGGAGTGGGTGAAGGAGTACAAGGGCGGGCTGAAGAAGTACCACGCCCTGCTCAAGGCCGGTGAGAAGCACAAGATCGAGAAGACAGGCGCTTACCTCCGCTCGATGATGCCCTGGATGACCAAGAAGAACATCAAGGGCGTTCAGGCCTCCTATTCCTGATCGCTCGCCGAATCCTTCGCGAGGGCGCCGAGACCACGGTCTTTGCGCCCTCTCTTTTATCCGGATGCCAATCCTGACGCTCGCTACCCGCAAGAGCCCGCTCGCCTTGGCCCAGACCGGGATGGTGGCGGCGGTGCTGCGCGCCGGCCTTGGGGTGGAGACCGCGGAGCTCCGGGTGGTCACGACCGGGGACCGGCAGACGGAATGGTCTCTGGAGAAGAAAGGGGGGAAGGGCCTCTTCACCAGCGAGCTGGAAGCGGCCCTGCTGCGCGGCGAGGCCGATGTGGCGGTGCACAGCACGAAGGATCTGCCCGGCGAAATGGCGGCGGGGCTCGCGATTGCCGGCTACCTCCCGCGGGCTGACGCGCGGGACGTATTGGTGCTCCGCGAGGGCGTGACGGCGCCGCGTTTACTCGCGACGGGCAGCCCGCGCCGCCGGCTGCAGGTCCAGCGCTTATTCCCCGCGGTGGCCTTCACCGAGATCCGTGGCAACGTCGATACCCGCCTGCGGAAGATCGCTGAGCAGCAGCTCGCGGAAGGTACCATTCTCGCGGCCGCCGGGCTTTCCCGCCTCGGAATCACTGCGTGGCCCGGCCTCACCTTTACCCCCCTCGGCTTTGACGCAGCGGTGCCCGCCGTAGGCCAGGGCGCCATTGCGATTCAGTGTCGCTCCGCGGATGCCAGCCGGCTGGCCGGCTGCTTTGACGCCGCGACGAAATCCGCAGTGTCGCTCGAGCGGGCTTTCCAGGCAGCCCTCGGGGGCGGTTGCCAGACCGCATTTGCGGCCCACGTCGCGGAGGGACGGATCCACCTGTTCCACGAGGCCTGCGGCATCCGGGAGGCGACGCTGGCAGCGGAAGATTTGGCCGCACCGACTGCCACCGCCGATCGCCTGCTCCGCAGTTGGGGGCTTCTCTCATGAGCGTTGCTTCACTCAGCGGAAAACGCATCGCCGTCACTCGCGCGCGGGAACAGGCGCCCGAACTTGGCCGGCGCCTGGTGGCTCTCGGAGCGGAGGTACTGGAGCTCCCGCTCATCAGCGTTCGGAAGGAGGTCGACAAGCAGATACTCGCCGATGTCCTGCTCGAGCTCGGCAGCTACGACTGGATCGTTTTTACCAGCGCGAACGGCGTGCGCTGTTTCTTCGAGGAGTTTCATCGGATCTTCGACGATATCCGTTCGCTCGGCCTGCTCCGTTTTGCGGCGGTCGGAGACACCACGGCGGCGGCGATTCGCGAGCAGCACCTCCGGGTCGAGTGTCAGCCGGCGGTGGCCACCGGCGACGCGCTCGCGGAGGCCCTCATCGCGACCGGGAGCCTCGACAGCGCCAGGGTGCTGGTGATTACCGGCAATCTGAATCGGGACACATTGGTTCGTCGATTGGAGGAGGCCCGCGCGATTGTCGACCGGCTGCCAGTTTACCGTACGGAGGCGACCGACCTAGCTGCCGACACGGTCGCCGCTGAGTTTCGTCGCGGTGGAGCAGATGCGATCCTCTTTGCTTCTGCCTCCGCGGTGGAGTCCTACGCAGCGCAGGCGGACGCCCTGCGGTTGGCGGACGGGGCGAGGCGGCCTCTGGCGGGTAGCATCGGACCCTTGACCACGCTGGCGATGCGCAAGGTTGGGCTCGAAGTGGATTTCGAAGCCGCCTCGCCCTCGCTGGACGATCTTGTCACAGCGCTCCGTGCTGCTTTGTCCCGATGAAAGTTCCCTTTCTCGATCTCTCCCTGCAGCACCGGGCCTTGCGCGAGTCCGCACTGGCCGCGCTCGCCGCCACGTATGACGCGAACCGGTTCTGCCTCGGTCGCGACGTCGAGGACTTCGAGCGCGCCTTCGCGTCGGCACTCGGTTACCCCGCCGCATTAGGGATGAATAGCGGCACCTCCCCGCTGCACGTCGCCTGCCTGCTGGCGGGCTTTGGTCCGGGCGACGAGGTCATCACCTCGCCCTTCACTTTCATCTCTTCGGCATGGGGTATCAGCTACGTCCGCGCGACGCCGGTCTTTGCGGATATTGAGGAGAGCGGCTTTAATCTGGATCCGGAGCGGCTCGAGGCGGCGATCACTCCGCGGACCCGCGGAATCGTAGTGGTTCACCTGTTCGGCCAGCCGGCGCGGATGGAGGAGATCCTGGCGATCGCGCGGCGGCACCGCCTCTTCGTGATCGAGGACTGCGCGCAAGCGGTCGGCGCGCGTTACCGGAACACGCCTGTAGGCCTGCTGGGGGACGCGGGCACGTTCAGCTTTTATCCGACGAAGAACCTCGGCGCCTGCGGCGAGGCCGGTGCCTTTGTCGCCCGGGATCCCGCGCTGCTGACGCGCGCCCGGCACGTGCGGGTACACGGTTCAGACCGGCGCTACCAGCACGACATCATCGGCGGAAATTTCCGGATGGACGGTTTTCAGGGCGCGTTACTGAACGTGAAGCTGCCGCACTTGGCCGCCTGGACGGCGCGAAGGCAGGCGATCGCCGCCCGTTACCTCGCTGACATCCGGTTGGCGGAAACGCGACTCCCGGCCCCCGAGGAGCACGGGTCCTCGGTGTTCCACCAATTTACCCTGTTGCATCCGCGCCGGGATCAACTGCGCGAGCATCTCGCGCGCCTTGAGGTGGGCACGGACCTCATCTACCCGCGACCACTCCACTTGCAGCCGTGCTATGCGTCCTTGGGGTACGGTGCCGGATCGTTCCCGCGGGCCGAACGGGCGGCGCAGAACTGCCTGAGTCTGCCGATCTTCCCGGAGCTGACGGATGCTCAGGTCGAGCACGTCATCCGATCGGTAAACTCGTTTTGAGCGGAGAGGCAGGCCTGATGATCGCCGGCATCCGAGTCAAGGTCTGCGGCCTTCGCTCCCTGGTGGATGCCGAGGCGGCCGACCAAGCCGGGGCCGACTACCTCGGATTCATTCTTTACCCGAAGTCTCCGCGCTGGATCGCGTTGGAGCAGTTCCGAGCGCTGCTCCCGCGGCTCCCTCCGCGGCAGAAGGTCGCGGTGACGGTCGAACCGCGAGCCGAGGAATTATCCGGGCTCGTCGCAGCGGGTTTTGACCACCTGCAGGTGCACTTTCGCGCGGAGACGACGGCGGAGACGATCGCAGCTTGGGCTGCCGCGGCGCCGGGTCGGCTCTGGCTCGCGCCCAAGGTTCCAGCCGGCTCGGCGTGGCGGCCGGAGTGGCTGGCCGCCGCCGGGACGATGCTGGTCGACACCTACCACCCCGCCGGTTTCGGCGGCAGCGGGCAGACGGGGGATTGGTCCTACTACGCACGCTGCCGGGCGGAGTACCCGGGGCACCAATGGATCCTCGCGGGAGGACTGGGGCCCGACAACGTGGTCGCCGCCCTCGCCGCGAGCGGGGCACGCTGGATCGACGTCAACAGCGGCGTGGAAAGCGGGCCCGGCGTGAAGGACGCCGCGAAGATCATTCAACTGGCGGCGGCGATCCGCGGCCACGCGGCCGGCGGGCACGCCGCTGCGCCCTGACCGGGGACGGGTGGTCCGACCCGCCCCGGGAGCGGCAGAGCTCAGGCCTTGGGCGCGGCTCCGGCGATGCTGAGGGTCAACTGGATCGTCTCCGCGACCTTGTCGGTGTTCTGGCCCGGCTGGATGCCGAAGTCGGCGCGATTGATCGAGAAATTGGCGCGGAGCACCAGCAGGTCGCCCTTGACCTTCGGATCGTTGACCCGCGCGCCCAGCCTGTCCGGCAGGTGGGTGAAGGAGACGGGCACCTTGATGTCCTTGGTGACGCCCTTGACCGTGAGCTTCCCGGCGACGTCGGCGGTCACGACGTTCCCCTGGGTCCGTACATTCGTGAGACTCAGCGCCTCGAAGGTGATCGCGGGGTGCTTAGCGACGTCGAGCCATTTCTCCCCGCGGAGGTGATCCGCCATCATGGGGTTCCCCACGGTCAGGGATTTCGTCTCGAGCACGATCTTTCCCTTCGTGGCGGCGGGTTGCGCAGGATCGAAGCTCACGGAGCCAGAGATCCCGGTGCCGGTGCCGGTGATCGACTCAAGCGGGGCATCCAAGCTGAACTGGACGTTGTTCACCCCCTTCGGGTCCTTAAAATCGAAGGTGAGGGGCGCGGCCTGAGCCGAGAGCCCGAGGGCGGCGAGCAGGAGGGAGACGCGTGCGAGGCAGTATTGGTTCATGGGAAGGAAAAGGTTTCAGCCTTGGGCCCGGCGACGATCCGCCGCGAGCGAGAGCAGGGCGAGCACGATCGAGGCCCCGGCGGTACCAAGCGGGAACTCGATGCCCGCGATAAAACCGGCGCGGCGTTCCGGATAGTCAATTCCCGTGATCTCGTCGCGTTTCATCGTGACCACGCTAGTTTGCGTGAAGCCGAGATGGGCCCCGGTGGCCAGCCAGATCCCGCCGCCTCCGACGAGTAGCGCCAAAGCGGCGCCGCGCAGGGAGTTGGCGAGGGACCAGCGGAAAGCCATGGCGGGAAGGAGCACAGGGGTGGGCGCCGCGCAATCAAGCGTGGAAATTTTCCGAAACCCCGGCGGGAGTTTGAACTTTTCCCTCGCGCCACCGTCTGACTCGCACACGGTTATTTCTATCCATGGTTCTTGCGATGATTGAGGTCCTGAAGGGCGCCGGCGTGCTGATCTACCCCCTCGCGGTCTGCTCGGCCGCCGCGGTGTTCATCGTTTGTGAGCGCGCCTACGCGCTACGACGGGCCGCGGTAATGCCCGCCGACTTGGTCGACGCGGTCGTTTCCGGTCGCCCCCTGATGGGTGGTCGGCACACGGTGCTCGCCCGCATCGTGGAATTTGCGGAACAGCACCGCCACGACGAGGGGGCGGTTAAGGCTTTCGCTCGGCTGGAACTGAACCGGATGGAGCGGGGGATTCCGTACTTGGACGTGATTTACGCAGCGGCTCCCTTGATTGGACTCACGGGTACCGTCACCGGGCTGCTGCAGGTCTTTTCGCAAATCTCGCCGGACACCGGGCTGCCGGATCCGGTCGCCTTCACCAAGGGCGTGGCGCTCGCCCTGTCGGCCACGGTGATCGGGCTCAGCATCGCCATCCCCTCGCTGGTCGGCAGCGGCTACCTCCAGCGCAAGATCGAGAACTACGCGGCGCAGCTCGACGTGCTCCTGGAGCGGATTTTACACCGCGCTCGCTGACGATGAGCCTGCTTTCCTCCCGCCGGCGCGCGCGACCCGAGATGAACCTCGTGGCGCTGATCGATGTGCTGGTGATGCTGATCTTCTTCGCGTTCGTGACAATGCAGTTCAAGTCGGCCTCGACGCTGAACATCACGCTGCCGAAGGTGGAGACCGCCGGGAAGAACGAGTTCCGGGGGAATGTGACGATCTCGATCGGCAAGGACGGCGCCCTCTCCCTGAATGGGAAACCGGTCTCCGACGCTGAGTTGCCGGGGGTACTCCAGCAGGTGAAGAACGTCGACAAGGACATTCCGGTCCTCATCCGTTCCGATGAGAAGGCGACCCTCGACCGGCTCACCTTCGTTTGGGATGCCTGCCGCAAGGCCGGGCTGAACAAGCATCACCTGCAAAGCCGTTAAAAAAAAGAGGGCCGCACCGTCGAGGTGCGGCCCGGGAGCTGACCGGCTCAGGCGAGCGCGGCCAGGTAGTTCCGCTCGGCGGCGTCCCAGTCGACCACGTTCCACCAGGCGGTGACGTAATCGGGGCGCCGATTCTGATAATTAAGGTAGTAGGCGTGCTCCCAGACATCGAGGCCGAGCACCGGCTTGCCTTCGATACCCGCAACTGCCTTGCCCATCAGCGGGCTGTCCTGATTGGCGGTGGAGCCGATCGCCAACTTTTTGTCGGCGCCGACGTAGAGCCAGGCCCAGCCAGAGCCGAAGCGGGTCGCCGCGGCCTGCGCGAAGGCGGCCTTGAATTTGTCGAAGTCACCCCAACCAGCCGTGATCGCGGCGGCGAGGGAGCCCTTGGGAGCGCCGCCCTTGCCGGGGCCCAAGATGGTCCAGAAGAACGCGTGGTTGCTGTGGCCGCCCGCATTGTTGCGGACGCCGGCGCGGATGGCCTCCGGCACCTGGCCCAAATTCGCGATCAGGGCGTTGACGTCGAGGGCGGCGAGCGCGGGATGATCCTTGAGGAGGTTGTTCGCGTTCGTGACGTAGGCGTTGTGGTGCTTGCCGTGATGGATTTCCATCGTCCGGGCGTCGATGTGCGGTTCGAGCGCGGTGGCGGCGTAGGGCAGGGCGGGTAGCGTGTAGGCCATAATGCGTGCGTGAGGATAAGGGTGGAGAGGTACAGATGCACCGCGCCGCCGGGGCGTCAACCGCCGGCTGCGGTGTTTGCGAAGGGTGGCGTCAGCGCACGCCCGCGAGCGCCTCGAGCTCCCGGTCGGTCAACGGGCGCTCGCGCGTGCCGCCGGCGGCGCGGATTTCCTTCACCCGGAGGGGAG
>JBEDEF010000108.1:0-5473 GCA_041175845.1 Verrucomicrobiota bacterium | reverse complement strand
CGCGGGTCCAAATTACGAGTTGCCGACCGATCTCGAGTTTCTCGCGCCGCACCGGAAGGACATCTCGATCTTCACCGGCCTCGATCACGGCGTGAAGGGCGGCCACTTTGCCATCAGCTCCTTCCTGAGCGGCGTGCGCACGGCGGACGCGAAGGGGATGCCCGAAGGCAATCTCACCCTCGATCAACGCGCCGCGGAAACGATGGGCGGAGCGACGCGCTTTCCCTCCCTTACCCTCGGGTCTGAGAGCGGGATTCATGGCGGCTGCCTCATGTCGTGGACCCGGAGTGGGACGCGCGTGCCGCCGATCGCCACGCCGCGCGCCCTGTTCCGGAAACTCTTCGTGGCCGAAGGCGCGACGCATCTCGCCGCTTCGCTGGACCGTCTGGAAATGAAGGGCTCGATCCTCGATGCGGTGCAGGGCGATGCGAAGTCCCTCGGGCGTCAGCTCGGCCAGCGCGATCAGGAAAAGTTGGACGAGTACTTCGCCTCGATCCGCGACGTGGAAAAGCAGATCGAGCTTCGCCGCCAATGGGCGCACGTGCCGAAGCCCGATCCGAAGATGCCGGAGCCCGCGGACAAGGGGTTCGTTTCCGATTTGCCGGTCATGTACGACCTGATCGCGCTCGCCCTGCAGACCGACTCGACCCGCATTGCGACCTTCGAGATCGGCGGAGACTTCGAAGCGAATGCCTTTGGCCTCAACGGCGGCTATCACGCGTTCTCGCACCACGGCCAGCGCCCCGAGGCCATCGCGGCCCTGATCAAGATGGAACGCTATCAGGTGGAGCAATTCGCGCGCTTCCTCGCCAAGCTCCGTTCCATCCGGGACGGCAACGGCACGCTGCTGGAACACACCATGGTGCTTTTCGGCAGTGGGATGGGTAACGCCAACGCGCACACGAACAGCAACCTGCCCATCATTCTCGCTGGCGGCGGTTTCAAACACGGGGAGCACAGGGTCTATCCGGAGAAGGGGCTCGGTCGCCAGCCGCTGTGCAATCTCTACGTGTCGATGCTGCAGCGCTTCGGCGTCGAGGTGGGGAAGTTCGGGACCGGCACCGGCACCTTGACCGGCCTCGCGTGAGCCCTCCGCTCCGGCCTCCCGGTCCTTTCCGGTCCATGCGGCGCGCCCTTTCGTCTTCGGCGCTTGGATTGTTGGCCGCCTTGGCCGCCCCGCTCCACGCCGCGGCCGATCCGGTGGCGATCCAGCGCTTCGTCACCACCTATTGCATCGAGTGCCACGGGCCCGCGAAGCAGAAGGCCGACCGGCGTTTCGACGCGCTGGTGCTGCCGGCGGCGAAGGAGGACACCCTCCTCGTCCTGAAGGACATCCTGGATCAGCTCCACCTCGGCGAGATGCCACCGGCCGAGGCCAAGCAGCCTCCGCCAGCCGAACAGCAGGCGGTCCTGGAGCAATTGGCGCGGGCGCTAGCGGAGGGACGCGAGGCGCTCGCGAGCACCGGCGGCCGCACGGTGCTGCGCCGCCTGAACCGCCGCGAGTACCTCAATACCGTCGGTGACCTCTTCGCCCTGAAGATGGCGGCCTTCGATCCGACCACCAATTTTCCCCGCGACCAGGTCGAGGAGCAGATGGACAATCTCGGCGATGTCCTCCGCACCTCGGGCTACCTGCTGGAACAGTACCTTGCGGCGGCGGACGCCGTGGTCGAAAAGGCCTTTGCGCTGCAGGCTCGGCCGGAAGAGCGCACGTGGCATTTCCGCGGCGACTTCAAGACCCAGCCCGAAATGAGCAACGCCCACCGACGGCTCAACCATAGCTTCATCGGCTTGTACGAATGCATGGACACCCCGCACCACGAAGGCGGCTACGGCTTTATCAGCGCCTTCGAAGCAGGGGTGCCGGTGGACGGTTACTATGAAATTCAGGTGCGGGTGCAGGCGATGAACCGGCAGCACCCATATGACCCGAAGATCTTCGGCACCGACGCGCGTGAACCTTTCCGGCTTGGGGTGGTGCCCGGCGACGCAAAAGCCGGCGCGCTATATCAGCCGCAACCGCTGCAACCGATGCTCGCCGAACTGGTGCTGGACGACGGTGAACCCGCTTGGCGGACGGTCCGCGTCTGGCTGGATGCCGGCCAGACCCCGCGCTTTGTGTTTCCCAATGGCTCGAAAAGCGCCCGCAGTTCGTGGGCGCGGATCATCGAGTACCATAAGGACAAGTGGCCGCAGGAAGACGGGCAGGGCGAACGCAACCGGGATCGCAAGAACGGGCTCGGGATCGTCCTCAATCGGATCATCAGCGTCGTCGAAGGGAAGTTGCCGCACATCCGCATCCACGAAGTCAAAGTCCGGGGGCCGCTCGTGGAGCAATGGCCGCCCGCGAGCCAGCAGGCGGTCCTGGGCGAAAAGCCGTTTGCGCCGGAGCACCTGCGCGAGGTCCTGCGGCGCTTCGCGGACCGCGCCTACCGCCGCCCCGCCACGGACGAGGAAGTGGAGCGACTCGTGGGGGTGGCAACCAAACGCATGGCCACGGGCCGTTCGCCGCTGGAGGGCCTGAAGGCCGCGCTCAAGGCGGTGCTTACCTCCCCGTCGTTCCTTTACCTTGCGCAGGACACCGTGCCGGCCGACGACGGGCGGGCCCGGCCCCGGCTCAGCGGGTTCGCGCTCGCCTCGCGGCTTTCCTATTTCCTCTGGTCGACGCTGCCGGACGCCGAATTGCTCCGCCTCGCGGCCAGCGGTGAGTTGGCGCGACCGGAGGTCCTGGTCGCGCAGACCCGCCGGATGCTGGCCAGCCCGCGCGCCGAGGCCTTGGTCGCCGGGTTTCTGGACAGTTGGCTGAACCTCCGGAGTCTCGGTTCGATGCCGCCCGATCGGAGGCAATTCGAACCCTACTACTCTAAGGACCTGGAAAACGCGTTCCGGACGGAGACCCGGCTCTTCCTGCGCGATCTGATCGACCGCGATGCCAGCATCCTGGGCTTTCTCGACGCCAACCACAGCTTCCTGAACCAGCCACTCGCGACGCATTATGGCGTCGGTGATCTCGGCGATCCCGCCCGTGCGCACGAGTTCCGCAAGGTTGTATTCCCCGACGCCCGTCGGGGCGGCCTGCTGGGGATGGGCTCGGTGCTGACGGTGTCGGCCAACGGGATCGAGACCTCGCCCGTGGTGCGCGGGGTATTCCTATTGGAAAACATTCTCGGCACGCCGCCGCCCCCGCCGCCCGATGATGTGCCGGCCATTGATCCCGATGTGCGCGGGGCCCAGTCGATCCGCGAGTTGGTCAGCAAGCATCGCGAGTCACCGAACTGTTACGGGTGCCACCAGAAGATCGATCCACTGGGGTTTGCGCTCGAAAACTTCGACCCCGTTGGCGCGTGGCGCACGAGTTACGGGAGGAAACCGATCGACGCCGCGGGGGAACTGCCCGGCGGGGATAAGTTCTCCGACGTGGCCGGCCTCAAGCAGGTCTTGGTCAAACGCCGCGACATTTTCGCCCGGATGCTCGCGGATCGTCTCCTTACCTATGCCTGCGGTCGGCGTATCGGGGTGCTGGATGAGCCGAGCGTGGAGAAGATGCTCGCGGCGTTTCCGTCGCAGCCCCCCGGCCTCCGTTCGCTGATCGAAGCGGTGGTGACGAGCGACCTGTTCCTTCGCCCCTGAACGGTCGGCCCACGATGTGCCCACACCCCCGCCGGATGACGGCTGCCCTGAACCAGTCGTTGTCCCCGCTCGGGCTGGCTCCGGTAACTCTCGCGCCCGCGACTTTCCTCTCCTAGGTCTGCTCCCCGTTTATTCCCGACCCCCAACGCCCCATGCGCTGCTTCCCTACGATCCTGCTTTTAATGCTTGGGGGTTGGCTGGCGACCCGCGCCGCCGAGCCGCGGCCCAACGTCCTTCTGATCGTCGTCGATGATCTCGGTTACAACGACGTCGGCTTTCAGGGTGGGGGTGACATTCCCACGCCCCATCTCGACCGTCTCGCCGCCTCCGGCGTTCGCTGCTCCGACGGCTACGTTTCCTATCCGGTCTGCAGTCCCTCCCGCGCCGGGTTCATGACGGGCCGTTACCAGCAACGGTTCGGCTATGAGTACAATCCCAAGTGGGACGCCACCGCCGCTAACCACGGCTTGCCGCTGTCCGAGGTTACCCTCGGTGATGCCCTGCGTGGCGCCGGCTATCAGACGGGGGTGATCGGCAAATGGCACCTCGGCTCGCAGTCGCAGTTCCATCCCAATCGCCGCGGGTTCGACGACTTCTTCGGTTTTCTCGGCGGCGGTCACCGTTACTTTCCCGGCTCCATCGTCGAGGTTGAAGTGGGGGCCGGTAAGAAAGCGGCCAGCACCGGCGACGCCGAACATACGTCGCCCATTCTGCGCAACGCGGCCCCCGAGCCCGAAGTGGGGGAACTCACGACGCGGCTGGGCGAAGAGGCCGTCGCCGCGGTCTCCCGCTACGCCCGGGCCCCGCAGCCCTGGTTCCTTTATGTCTCCTTCAATGCGCCGCACACGCCCCTGCAAGCCCGGGCGGACCAGCTCGCGCGCTTTGCCGCGATGGCGGACGAACGCCGCCGCACCTACGCCGCGATGGTCGCGACGGTGGATGAGGCCGTCGGGCGAATCCTCGATACCCTTGAGGCCGTCGGCCAGCGTGAGCGCACGCTGATCTTCTTCCTTTCCGACAACGGCGGGCCGATGACCAAGCGCAATGCCAACGCTTCGGTGAACCACCCGCTGCGCGGCCAGAAAGGCGACGTATTCGAAGGCGGCATCCGCGTCCCGTTCCTTGTGGCTTGGCCCGCCCGGATCCCGGCCGGCCGCACCTATTCTCAGCCGGTCATTTCGCTCGATATCTTCCCGACGGCCCTCGCTGCTGCCGGGGGTAAGCGGGACGCCGGGCACGCCGCGCTCGACGGCGTCGATCTCCTGCCGTTTCTCACCGGCCAGAACCCCGCTGCTCCGCACCCGCGCCTCTATTGGCGGATGGACGCCGGCGAGGCTTTCGCGGTCCGGGAGGGCAATTGGAAGTGGCTGCGTACTTACCAAAACGCACCGCAGCTCTATGATTTGGCGCAGGACGTGGGCGAAACCCGGGACCTTGCGGCCTCCCGCCCGGAGGTGGCGGCGCGCCTCGCCGCCGCCGCCGCCGAATGGAACCGCGGTCTCATTGCCCCTACCTTCGGTAATAATCCCTTCGGCGGTCTCATCAATCGCACTGGCCTGGAGAAAAACGCTCAGCCCTAAAAGTCATGACTCCTCTTCCCCTCGCTCTCCGCGCGTGCGCTTTCGGCGCGCTTGGCCTGTCGCTCAGCCCGCTCCGTGCGGCGGAGCAGCCGCCCGTTCCCTACAATGTGCTCTTTATCGCGGTCGATGACTTGAACGATTGGGTGGGCCCCTTCGGGGGGGCGCCGCAAAAGAAATCGGCGACGCCGCACCTGGATCGCTTTGCCCAGCGCGGCTCCGTCGTGTTCCAACAGGCTCAGTGCGCCGGCCCGGTCTGCGGTCCT
>JBEDEF010000107.1:0-2882 GCA_041175845.1 Verrucomicrobiota bacterium | reverse complement strand
TCAGCACCCCGCCCCGCCCCCGGAAGTCTATTACACGGATGATCCCCTCGCCTGCGAGGCCTTCGTCGAGGAGGCCCTCGACCGCGGCTTGAGCCTGCGCGAGATCCGCCACCACGGCGTTGCCCTTCACCGGTCGGAGTTCGATCGGATCGTCAAGGTGGCCGCCCGCTCGCTCGTCGCGAAGCGGATCTGCGCCTCCCTCGGCCTGAAGGCGGAGGAGGAGCGTCATCGCTTCGGCTTCGCCACTTAGCGGCCGCGCGGCCGGTGCGGCGGTGCTTGTGTCCGGGGCGCCGCCGCCCCATGTTTTCGGCGATGCTCCTTGCCGTCGCCCTGATCGTCCTCGCCGCCGCGTGGCGGGTGGCCGGCGCCCATACGCCCGCGCTGGCCAATTTCGCCCCTCTGATGGCCCTGGCTTTCTGCGGAGCCGTGTACCTGCAGGATCGTCGCCTGTGGGCCGTGCCCTTCGTCGCCCTCGCGGCCTCGGACCTCTACCTGGACCATTACTACACCGCCACGTTCGGTGAGAGCTGGACCTGGCCGAGCGCTATGCTGCGGCTCGTTTGCTTCGCCGCGGCCCTGCCGCTCGGTCGTGCCGTGGCCGCCCGCAAGTCCTGGGTCACTCTCGGCGCAGGCGCCCTCACGGCCTCCCTGATCTTCTATGGGGTGACCAATACGGACGCCTGGCTGCGCGACCCTTACTATTCGGCCAGCTTCGCCGGCTGGTTGCAGGCCCTGACCGTGGGCCGGCCGGAATTCCCGCCCACGTGGATGTTCTTCCGCAACACCCTCGCCGGCGACCTGCTCTTCACCGGCCTCTTTGCCGTAACCTTGGAACTGGCCGCCCGGCGCGCGGGCCGCCCGAGCCTGCTCGCGAGCCGGGCCTGAGGTAGCGATTTGCCTCTGGGGAGGCGGACGCTTTCCTTCCTCCGCCGCCTATGGCCCCCTTTACCCCGCATCCGGTCCGCGTCGCCCTGCTTGCCGCCGCCCTCGTCTGGCTGTCGCCCCGCGCCCTGCGCGCCGAGGAGGCCATCCGCTACAAATACCAGGATTATCGCGAAGCCGCCGGCCGCATCGCCGTCCAGGTCCACGGGGCCACGGTGGAAAAGAACCTCGGAACCGACACCAAGCTGAAGGTCGAGGGCGTGCTCGACGCGATCGCCGGCGCCACGCCCACCGGCGAACCCGCCCCGGCCGGGAGCGATCAGGTGCCCTTGGCCAAGTTGACCGAACGCCGCCGCGCCTGGAACGCCACGGTCGCCCGGCAGTTCAGCGTTGGCTCCCTCACCCTCGGCGCCGGCCGCAGCCTCGAGAGCGATTACGATTCCGTCGGCTGGTCGGTCAACGGCCTCGCGGAATTCAACCAGAAGAACACCACCCTACTCGCCGCCCTCGCGGGCACCGCCGACGAGGTCCGGGTGTTCTTCCAAAAACCGTGGGCGGATAAACGCACGCGCGATGCCATCATCGGGGTGACCCAACTGCTGGACCCGCGGACCTCCGTCACCCTCAACCTCACCTGGGGCCGGCAGCGCGGCTTTTTGGCCGATCCGTACAAGCTGGTCGCCCGGACCGTGGAGATCTTCCCGGGGCTGTCGTTGCCACTCACCTTCGCCGAGAACCGGCCCGACGTCCGCGAGAAGCGCCTCGCCCTTGCCGCCCTCAACCGCGCCTTCCCGGAACTGCGGGGCGCCCTCGACGCCAGCTACCGCCACCACCGCGACTCCTACGGGGTGCGCGCCCACACGGTGGACCTCGCGTGGTTCCAGCAGCTGGGCAACCGGGTTCTCTTCCGGCCCGGTTACCGGTTCCACGACCAATCCGCCGCCCGCTTCTACCACTACCGGTTCGACGGCACCTCCGTCTTCCCGACCGAGGGCCCGCCGCGCCCGCAGGGCCCGTTCTATTCCTCGGACTACCGGCTCTCGGACCTCCAATCCCACACCTATGGGTTCAAGGTGATCTGGGACGTGACCACCGCGCTGCAGCTCGATGCGGCCTACGAACGGTACTCGATGCACGGGCGGGACGGCGTCACGCCCCAGAGCGCCTATTGCCGGGCGGATATCCTGACGGTCGGCGCGCGTTACGGGTGGTAAGGATTCGCCGATGGCACAACTGGCTCAAGCCCATCGTCCCCCACCCGCGGTCCCAGCCGGTCCGGCCGCGGCGGGGCCGCTGCGGCGGCTGAGCTTTCCCGCGCTGGGCACCCGCTGCGAGGTGCAGTATTATCTGGGCTCGGCGGATGCGCGGCCGGCCCAGGCCTTCGAACAGGAGCTGGTCGCGTGGGTGCAGGCCTTCGAGGCCCGTTACACCCGGTTCCGCCCCGACAGCCTGATCGGCCGCATCAACGCCGCGGCCGGCCGGGAATGGGTGGCGATTGATGCCGAGATGGAGGCGATGCTGCAGGTCTGCGACACCCTCCACTTCATGACCCAAGGCGTGCTGGATCCGACCAGCCTGCCCCTACAGCGCCTGTGGGATTATCAGGCGCCGGTGCCGCGGCTGCCGACGGAGGCGGAGATCGAGCAGGCGCGCGCCCTCGTGGGATGGAAGAAGGTCGCCCGGGCGCCGGGACGCATCTTCCTGCCGGAGCCCGGGATGGCCCTCGACTTCGGCGGCTTCGGCAAGGAGTTCGCTGTCGACCGGGCGATCGTGATCGCGCGCCGCCATGGCGTGGCGCACGCGCTGGTAGACTTTGGGCACGACCTGCGGGCGCTGGGGCGGCCGCCGGACCGGGCTGCCTGGCATATCGGATTGGAGGACCCGGCGCGGCCCGGCGCCACGGCGGGCAGCGTGGCGGCGGTCGACCGGGCCGTCGCCTCCTCGGGCGACTACCTGCGGCACGTCGAAATCGCGGGGCGCCGCTACGGGCACATCGTCGA
>JBEDEF010000106.1:0-8727 GCA_041175845.1 Verrucomicrobiota bacterium | reverse complement strand
GTCATTCGCGGTCGCGATGAGGCGGGCCACCTCGTGCACGCGTTCCTTGCCCGCGGGACGCTCGGTCGCGCCGCGGGTGGTCTCGGTCACGACGGTGTCGAAGTGCCCCGCCGGGGTCGAGCTGCACCACAAGCACCGCAGCATCTTCTTCACCGGGGATGTCCTCTTCGAGAACCAGCGCACCCTTGCCGGCGCGAAGTTCCCGGCGGGGCACTTCGACACCGTCGTGACCGAGACCACCCGCGGCGCGACCGAGCGTCCCGCGGGCAAGGAACGCGTGCACGAGGTGGCCCGCCTCATCGCGACCGCGAATGACACCCTGCACCGCGGCGGATCGCTGCTGCTGCCCGTCTTCGCACTGGGGCGGATGCAGGAGCTGTTCGCCATCCTGCACGACGCCCGCAAGTTCGGACGCCTCGCGGACTGCACGATCTACACCGGCGGCCTGGGCGTGGACCTGGCCGACTACTTCGACGAGATCGCGCGGAAGACCAAGCACGTGCAGTTCAACCGGAACATCCTCAAGGACCTGAAGGTGAAGCCGCTGCCGCGGCAGCTAAAGCCTGGCGCCGAACCTGCGCCCCGCTCCATCTATGTCGTCAGTTCCGGGATGATGGTGGAAAAGACCCCGAGTTACGTGCTCGCCTCCGGGATGCTGGGGCAGGCGCGCCACACCATCGGATTCGTGGGGTACTGCGACCCGGACACTCCCGGCGGCCAGTTGCTGGCGACGAAGCCCGGGGAAGAATTCCTGTTCGCGGCCGCCAACGTGAAGGCCAAGGTGCGCGCGCACGTCGAACGCTTCGAGCTCAGCGGCCACGCGGACCGGGAGGAACTCCTGGAGTTCGTCCTGCAGACCCAGGCGAGGAAGGTCGTGCTCACCCATGGCGACCCGCCGGCGCGCGCGTGGTTCGCGGAGCAACTGACTCGTCAGCTTGGGCCCGACCGGGTCCTCGACCCACGGCCGCTGGAGCCCTACCAAGTCTGAGCCGCGGGCTAAGTGCTAATCGAGCACGTCGAGCTCGGGCCACTGCGCGAGTTTGCGGTGCAATGTGCGTCGGCTCAGGCCCAGCAGGGCGGCCGCGCGCGTACGGTTACCACGCGCCTTGAGCAGCGCCTCGCGAAAAAGTCGCTTCTCATTCTCCTCCACCGAAAGGCTGGTCGCAGACGCGGGTGGTACGGGCGGCGCGGCTACCGCCGGAGCGCCGGCGGCTACCGGCGCGTTGACCGGCGGTTCCCCGCGGAAGCGGGCTTCCAAGTCATACTCCGTCAAGCTTCCGCCACGGCGAAGGACCACCGCGTTCTCGCAGAAATTTCGGAGTTCACGAATATTTCCCGGCCAAGCGTAGCGTTGCAGCGTACGCAGGGCGCCCGGCTCGACCGTGAGGGCCGGGACCCCGTTCTCGGAGGAAAACTGACGGATAAAGTGCGCCAAGAGGAGGGGAATGTCGTCCGCCCGCTCCCGCAGCGGCGGCATCCGGATGCGGATCACGTTCAGACGAAAGAAAAGGTCCTCGCGGAAGCGACCGTCCCGGACCATCGCCTCGAGGTTCCGATTCGTCGCGGCCACCAAGCGCACGTTCAGTTCGAGGGGCTTAGTGCCGCCGACCCGCTCGATCGCCTTGGTCTCCAGGAAGCGCAGCAGCTTGACCTGGGTGGACGCGGAGATCTCGCCGATCTCGTCCAGGAACAACGTACCGCCGTCCGCGGATTCGAAGCGCCCGACCCGCCGCTCGGTGGCCCCAGTAAAAGCGCCGCGCTCGTGGCCGAACAGCTCGCTCTCGAGCAGGTTCTCCGAGAGCGCCGCACAATGCACGGCGACAAAGGCGCCGCGGGCACGCGGGCTCACCTGGTGGACGGCCTGCGCGATGAGCTCCTTCCCGGTACCAGACTCGCCCTCGATCAAAATCGTGGCGCGCGAGGGGGCAACCAAGCGCACGCGTTCGATGACCTCCCGCAGCGCACCCGAGCCGCCGATGATGCCCTCGAAGTTGAACTTTTCGTCGAGCCGCTCGTGCAATTGACGGACCTCCACTTCAAGCGTGCGCGTCTTCAGCGCTCGCTGGATGAGGACCTCCAGCCGCTCGATGTTCACGGGCTTGGTCAGGAAATCCACCGCCCCGCGCTTCATCGCTTCCACGGCCGTCTCGATATTACCGTAGGCGGTCATCATCAGCACCGCCGGGCGTTGGGGTAGCGCGAGCGCCTTGTCGATGACTTTGAGGCCGGACTTACCCGGCATCCTCAGGTCCGTGAGCACGACGTCGTAGGCTTGGGTTTCGAGCAGGTTGAAGGCCTCGTCCGCGTTGGCGGCGACGGTCACGTCGTAATTATCCGCCAGCGCCTGCTGCAGGCCCTCGCGGGTGTGTTTCTCGTCGTCGACGATCAGCACGCTCGGCACCATGAGGTGATCAATCGGGCGCCGGCGGCGGGGGTCAACGGCAATCCGGGACGTCACGCGGCCTTTGACTCGCGACAGGGCTGCCGACACGGTGGGGCAGTCCGGAGCGCCGATGTTCTTCTCCCCTCCCCTTCCCCTTACCGCGCTGGGCGGCCTGGAGGCGCCCTTGCAGGCTTGGCTCGCAGGCGTGCTGCTGACCGCCGCCTTGGCGGCCTCGGGGCACGCGATCCTCTACAAGCGGGACCCGCGCTCTTCCGCGATCTGGGCCATCCTGATCTGGATCCTGCCGGTGGCGGGCCCCTTGCTTTACCTGCTACTGGGCATCAACCGCGTGGAACGGAGGGCGGGCCGGCTCCGCGGGCGTCGTCGCCGGCGTCCCGGTACTCCGCCGGAGCCCGTGTTTTCCGCACGCTTGCCCTCCGGAGCGCCATGGGAGGGACTGCAGCGGATGCTCGACCGGGTGGCGGGGCGGCCGCTCACCGGCGGCAACACGCTGGAGGTGCTGGATGGGGGCGCGGTCGCATACCCCGCAATGCTGTCCGCCATCGAGGGCGCGGAGCGCTCCGTCGGACTGGCCTCCTACATCTTCGATGGGCAAGGCATCGGCCGGGAGTTCGTCGCTACGCTGGCCCGGGCCCGGGCCCGGGGCGTGGAGGTCCGGGTGCTGATCGATGACTTCGACGTCCGCTTCACCCGCGGCGGGTTGAAAACGCCGACCGTCACCCCGGCGCGCTGGAGCGCGATCCACCTCAGGAACCACCGCAAGATTCTCGTCGTGGATGGCTCCACCGGCTTCACCGGCGGACTGAACATCGACGCGCGTTACTGGCGGCCGGAGGAGCCGGCCGCCGCCGGGGGCGACCTGCATGCCCGCCTCCGCGGTCCAGCCGTGGCGCAATTGGGCGAGGTATTCGCGGAGGACTGGCATTTCGCGACCGGGGAGAGCCTGCGCGGTGAGGCTTGGTTTCCCTCCCTGCAACCTGCCGGCCCCACGCCCCTGCGCGGCATCGCGGCCGGACCCGATGAGCGGGGCGACCGGCTGCGCTGGGTCCTGCAGGGGGCGCTCCACGCTGCGCAACGCCGGGTCCGGGTGGTCTCCCCCTACTTCCTGCCCGATGCCCCGCTCCTCGCCGCCCTCAACGCCGCGGCGCTCCGCGGCGTCGAGGTCGACGTGATCCTCCCGGCCCGCGGAGACCTGCCCCACGTGGACTGGGCCGTGCGGGCCAACCTCTGGCAGGTCCTTGAGGGCGGCTGCCGCGTTTGGTTCCAGCCCGCGCCCTTTGATCACACGAAACTGCTGGTCGTGGACGACACGTGGTTCCTCCTCGGATCAGCCAACTGGGATGCGCGCAGCCTGCGGCTCAATTTCGAGTTCGTGCTCGAGGGTTTCGACCCCGGACTCGGCGCGAAGCTTGCCGGGGCGGCCGAAATCCGCCGGCAACGCTCCCGCCCGGTCACCCTCGAGCAGTTAGCCGCGCGCTCCTTGCCGGCCAAACTCCGCGATGGCGTCGCCCGGCTGTTTCTCCCGTACCTCTGAGCCGCGCGACGCAGGCTTGGGAAGCGCGCATGTTTCTGCTTCACCCTCCGTTCACCGAATGAAGACCGCCCTCGCCCTCGCCCTGCTCTGCTGCCTTGCCACGCGTTTGCCCGCGGCCCAACGCCCCGCCGCGCCGGAGGGTTTTGATGGTTGGGTCAACCGCCTGACCAGCGACTGGACCCGGGATCCGTCGGCCGCCGCGGACGCCGCGGCCGGCAATGGCGACGACGACGAGGCGGGTGCGCTGTGGACCGAGGGCTTGCAGGCGCGGCGGAACCGCCGGTTGCAGTTGGCGCGGGACGGCTTGGCCGGATTGGCGCGCTGGCCGGAGGCGGATCTTTCAGCATCCCAGCGCGTGTCGGCCGCGATGCTGCGCTGGCAACTCGAGCGCGTGGTGGAGGCGGAGGCCTTCGCGGACCACCAGAACCTCTCCCTCTTCGAGCAGCGACGCGGGCTGCATGTGGCGCTGGTGGAGTCGCTGACTGAGCGTGCCAGCTGGCGCCGACCCTCCGATGTGACCCGCTATCTGGCGCGGCTGGGACGGATCGCCCCGCGGCTGGATGAGGGGCTGGGGATGGCCCGCGGCTCCGCGCAACGCGGCTTCGTGCCGCCGCGATTCATTTTGGAGCGCGTCCAGACGCAGCTGCAAATGTTCCTCGACCACGCGCCCGCCGCGAATCCCCTGGTCGCGACCCTGGGTGAGCGGATGAAGGCCATCGAGGGACTCCCGCCAGAGGCGCAGGCGGACGCGCTCGACAAGGCGCGCACGCTGGTGACGCAGGAGATCCGCCCCGCCTACCAGCGCGTGCTGGCGTGGGTGGACGCGGTCCTCCCGGTCGCGGCGCAGGAGGCGGGGTGGAGCCGTCTGCCGCGAGGCGCGGAGGCTTACGCGGCGGCGCTGCGCGGATTCACGACGACGGATCTCGGAGCCGCCGAGATCCACGCCATCGGCCGGCGCGAGGTGGCCCGGCTGGAGGCGGAGGCGGAGGGAATCCTGCGGCAACTGGGCCATGCCGGAGGAACCTTCAACGAACGGATGGCCAAGGCGACGCAGGGCCCGCTGGTCGAGGTGGATGACCCGCGCGCGGCGCTGATTGCCCGGTACACGGATTACATCCGCGACGCCGAGCGCCGGAGCGAAGCCTTGTTCAACCGCCGGCCGCGCGCGCCGGTCGAGGTGCGGCGGGTGCCCCCGCTCACCGAACGCGTGGCTTCGGCGTACTACACCGTGCCGCCGCCGGATGGGAGCCGGCCAGGGATTTTCTGGGTGCCCCTGCCGGGCAACGTCTTTTTCTACGGGGCGCGGATGCGCAGCCTTGCCTATCATGAGGCGGTCCCCGGCCATCACTTCCAGCTCGCGTTGCAGCAGGAGCAGAGGGACCTGCCGCGCTTCCGTGCCCGCCGGACCTTCGGTGGCATCAGCGCGCACAGCGAGGGGTGGGGCCTCTATGCGGAACGCCTCGCGGTCGAACAGGGTTGGTACGAAGGTGACCCGGCGGGAAAGCTGGGTGCCATCGGTTCGGAACTGTTCCGGGCCCGGCGCCTCGTGGTCGACACGGGCCTGCACACGCAGGGTTGGACGCGCGAGCAGGCGATCGCCTACGGGATCAGCGCGGCGGAGGTGGAGCGCTACATCACCAACCCCGGCCAAGCCTGCTCCTACATGATCGGGATGCTGCGGATCCTCGAGATCCGCGAGCGGGCGCGGGCCGCGCTCGGGCCCGCCTTTTCCCTGCCCGATTTCCACGACATCGTGCTCACCACGGGCTCCGTCCCGTTGGCGGTGCTGGAACAGGTGGCGGCGGACTGGAGCGCGGCGCGGCGCAAGTCCGCCCCCTGATTCCGGGCCGGCTCAGAACCGGCCGTTGATGCCGAAGGTCACCGTCGTGCCCGGATAATTGTAGTACTCCATGTTGTCGCGCACCCCGCGGTAACGGCGTTGGGGGACGTTCGTGAGGTTGTCGATGTCGACAGTGAAGTTCAGCGTCGGCCGCAGCTGGTAGGCGAAGCCCAGGTTGATCAGCGTGCGCTCCATCCGGTAGAGGTTGCGCGCGGCGGAGGTGGCGCTGTACGCCTGCAGGTACTCACCGCCGTAATTGACCAGCAGGCGCGTGCTGAAGCCGCGGTAGCGCCAGCTGAGGCTGGCGTTGGCGGTCCGCGGCACGAAGCCGGCCACCTGTCCGGTGCCGCGCCGGCCGGTGCCGCCGTAATTGCCGTGGGTGTCCAGCAGCGTGTAGTTAACCATGCCGCTCAGGCCCTTGAGGGCACCGGGCAGGAAGGTGAACTGCTGCTGGTAACTGAACTCCCAGCCCTGCACGATCGCGGTGCCGGCGTTGGCCGAACTCAGGATGGTCCAGCCGGCGTATTCCCCATTGTACCCGTTGTCCGTGCCGGTGCCGATCGTGCCCGAATCGATGCCGCTGACGATGTAGTCGCGGATCTCCTTGTGGAACCAGCCAACGGTGAGGTTGCCCACCGGTTCAAAGTAATACTCCAGCGTCGCGTCCCAGTTCTTCGCGGTCTGGGGAAGGAGCGCGGGATTGTTGATCGTGATCGTGCGCTGGTTCTCGTTCGGGGTCTCCGCGGGGGAGAGGTTGCCGAAGGCGGGCCGCCCGAAGCTCGAGGACCAGCTGAGGCGCGTCTTTAGGTTGGCGTTCCAGTCGTGCCACGCGTGCACGCTGGGGAAGGCCTTGGTGTAGTCTCCGGTGATCTGCCGGCGGTTGTTGGCGTAGTCCCGCTGCGCGGAGCCCGCCGGATCGGCCGTCTGCTGCGCGGCGGTGCTGAGCACCCGCGCCCGCACCCAGCCGTCCGCCTCGTTCTCCGTCTTTTCCCACCGCACGCCGCCCAGAAAGCCGGTGCGGCCGGCCCAACCCTCGCGGCCCAGCCGGCCCTGCGTCATCACGTAGGGGGCAGTAACCGTTTCCACCACGTCGCGGTAGCTGGTGTAACGGGTGGTGTTCCGGAAATAGAGATCCTCGCGCCAGAGCGAGGGATCGGCGACCTCGCGGGAACGCATGAACCACGAGGCCTCCCACTTCGGAATTGCGCGGCCGGTCATCCGCTGCTCCATCGTCAGCAGGTTCGGATCGTGAGGCAGCGGCCCGGTGCCGGTGTAGCTCCAACGGCGGGAGGCACTGCGGACGCCGACGTGCTGCTCGCGCCAGTGCACGCCCGCCTTGGCGAAGACGGGAGCCGTGAGCGGCAGGGCGTAGCGCGCATCCACGCGCGCTTCGGCGACCTCGTGGATCTGGCGGTCATTCTGGTTCGAGAGGCCGTTCGCGGTCGGCCGGTAGTTCGCGGGGTTCGTGAAATCGAGCCCGCCATTGGCGAGGAACTGCGGGTAGAGGTCCGAACGGGTGCGGTCGATGATCCAGCCGGTCCCACTGATGCGGTTCGTCAGCACCGCCCCCTCGCCGTTGCCGATGTTGATGTGGGTCTGCGTGTAGCGGGCGTTCGCCTCGAGCAACAACCGCCCCTGCTCGTGCTCGATCCCGAAGTCCACGCGCCGGAGCCGATTGAAGAAGTTGTTCGGTCCGGTCATCGTCACGTCGATGACCGACGACGCCACCGGGCGCACGGTCGTGATGCGGGACGTGTAGCCGGGCACGATGCTGGTCGTGGCGCTCGGCACGGTGTCCTGGGCTTGCCCGATGGTGAACGCACGGACCGCGTACTGGCGCCGGTAGACCTCGGAGTGGTCGATGTAGGTGGTCAGGAACGAGAGCTTGGTCGCGGGGGTCAGGCGGTAGTCGGCCTTGAGCGTCACGTTCTTCTGGCGCCGGTGGTTGTACAGGTCATCCCAGCGGTAGTCCCACAGGAAGGCCGGCTGGGTCACCGTGTTCTGGAAGTCCCGGGTGGTGAAGAAGGAGCCGATCGCCGTCTCGCTGTTAAAGAGGGTGAGCGAGACGCCGAGATTCCGGGTGCCGCCGAGGACATCGAAGACCTCCTGGTAGCCCAGCGTGAAAAGTCCGTGGAGCCGGCGGTCCTCGCGGATGGGGATCTGCTCGGTGAAAGCAGGGGCGAGCCGGCCCGTCAGTGTGTAGGTGATCCGGCGCTTCTCCCGCATCGAGAGAGGGGAACGACTCTTGAAGTTAATCGTCCCGCCGAGAGAGTCGGCTCCCTTGTCGGGGGTGTGGCCCTTGACCAGCTCCACCTGCTCGAACATCGCACCGGTGATGTTGTTCACGAAGATCGAACGCCCCATCCCGCCTTGTCCGGTCATCAGACCGCCGTCCATCGTCACACTGTTCAGACCCGGGCCCATCCCGCGGACGTTGAAGCCCGCGAGGTTGCCACCGGCGTCGAGCTCCCCGTAGATCCCAGGTAGGCGGATCGCGACCTCCCCGGCGTTCAGGTTGGGCAGGTTTCCGAAGGAGTCCGTGGCCGCGATGTTCTTGAGGTTTTCGGAGTTGCGGTAGGCGGTAATCGCGGCGGCGTCACCCTCCCGCTCTCCGACCACCTTGAACTGATCCAGTTTGTAGATGCCGGTTGTGAGGTCGAAATCCTGGGTCACCCGCTGGCCCGCCCCCAGCGTCACGGTGCGGCGGATGGCATCGAGGCCAATGTAGGCCACGACCAGCTCGTGACTGCCGGCGGGAACTCCGGTGAGCACGTAGCGCCCCGTGTCGTCCGTGAGCGCGGACAGGCCGAGCTGCACGATTTCAACCCGCGCGCCGGAAAGGAGATTGCGGGTGGCGGCATTGCTGACGGTGCCGGTCACGGCGCCGGGTTCCGCGGCCGTCAGCGGCAACGCGAGGGCGAGTGCAGCGAGGACAAGGCAAAGGAAGCG
>JBEDEF010000105.1:0-10690 GCA_041175845.1 Verrucomicrobiota bacterium | reverse complement strand
GGCGACGTCCTCGATCCGATGCAGCGGCAGTCCGTTGTCGCGCGCGACGAATTCCGCTCCCTGGAGGTCGCGGAGGATTCGGTAGCGGCCGTGGCCCATCGCGACGAGTGGGCAGATCGCGGGGGTTCCCGCGGTGACAAACACAAAGTCCTGCGAACCGGGCTCGAAGCGGGGCATCCCGCTCACCTCGAGCGAGAGTTCTCCGACGGCGCCGCCGAGGAACTCCAGGGTCAGCAGCGGCGGAGGAGTGCCCTTGATCGACTCGAGCACGCGGAACGTGACCCGAGTGAAGATGGCGCGGTCGCTTCCACGCGTGACGAGCGCGGCCTCCCGGCCAACGACTTCGCCGCGGAACACCAGGCCAGCGCGGTCGACAAGCCCGGCGAAGTCCGGCGGGACGACCGTCGTGGCGCGCGTGGGCCCGGCCAGAAAACAGAGGAGGAGCGCGGGGAGCCACGCCGGGCGGGTCCGGTTAAGGGCGGCGATCATGGGACGCGGTGGGGTTAGGCGGGAGTGGGTCGGTCTGCAATCTCAACGGCGATTTTCCGGCCGCGCGAGGATTGCGTTGGCCACTCCGGGTAGTTTGATCCCCCCCCTTTATGAACGCGCTTGGCATCGATATCGGTGGGTCCGCCTTCAAGGGCGCCCCAGTGGACACCCGCAACGGTAAGCTCCTCGCGGAGCGGCATCGCATCGAGGTAGACGCGGGGACCTCGCCTGCGGCGATGGCCAAGGCGGTCGGCGCCCTAGCGGCGCACTTCAAGTGGAAGGGCCCGGTCGGGATCGGCTTTCCCGGGGTGATCCAAGCCGGAACGATCTGGACCTCGGCCAACCTGCATCCGGGCTTCGTCGGGTGCGACGGGGCGCGGCTCTTCGGCAAGGCGACCGGTTGCCCGGTGGCGATGATCAACGATGCGGCGGCGGCCGCCGTCGCCGAGATGCGCTTCGGGGCCGGCAAGGGATTCATGGGCAAGGCGTTGCTCATCACCTTGGGCACCGGGATCGGCACCTGCCTGGCCTATCAGGGGGTGGTGGTGCCCTTGGAACTGGGCCACTTCCCGTGGAAGCGCGGCAAGGACGCCGAGAAGTATTGCTCGGCCGCGGTGCGCGACAAGAAGGAGCTATCCTGGGAGGAGTGGGGCGGGCGCCTGAGCGACTTCCTGGTCGAGTTGGAACGGCTCCTCTGGCCCGAGATGATCGTCGTCGGCGGTGGGGTGAGCGCGAAGCACGAGAAATTTTTCCCGTATCTACAGGTCCGGGCTGCGCTCAAACCCGCCCGCTTCCTGAATCAAGCGGGTATCGCCGGCGCCGCGATGTGGGCCACCGAGGCCCGCTGAGCTGCGCACGGGGCTGCAACTTTTTCCCGCGCGGAGGGTTTCGAGGAGGCGCCGGCCTGCCTCCTCCGCTTGCCTCCGGGGCTTCGCCGGGGTTGTTTGGCGGGTTTCCGACCGCCTTTTCCTTCTTTCACGCCACCATGACCTCTTCCTCTCCTGCCAGCCCCCGGCGATCCCGGCGCGCTTGGATCTTTGTCGCCGCCGCGATCCTCCTCGCGGGGGGAGGCGCCTACGCCTACCGCCAGCGGGCCCAGAGCGGCGGTCCGGTGATCACCGTGACCACGGAAAAGGCGGAAGTCCGCACGTTGACCCAGGTGGTGACGGCCTCGGGCAAGATCCAGCCCGAGTTGGAGGTCAAAATCTCCACCGAGGCCGCGGGAGAGATCGTTGAACTGCCGCTCAAGGAGGGGGCGCGGGTGAAGCGCGGGGACCTGCTGGTCCGGATCAAGCCGGATGTCTACCAAGCCCAGGTCGACCAGCAGGAGGCCAATTTGGTCGCCGCCCAGGCCAGCGCCGTGCTGGCGCAGGCCCAGCTGCGCAAGGCGGAGGACGACTTCCGGCGCGCGGACGGGCTCTTCACCCAGAAGCTGATCGCCGAGGCCGAGTTCCTCGCCGCGCGGACGACGCGGGACGTCGCCAAGGCGACCCACGATAACGCCGTCGCGCAGATCCGGCGCACCGAGGGCTCCTTGAGCCAGGCCCGCGACCAACTGGCCAAAACCATCATCTACGCGCCGATGGACGGCACGATTAGTTCCCAGTCCAGCGAGGTGGGTGAGCGCGTGGTCGGGACGGGCTCCTTCGCCGGCACCGAGATCATGCGCGTGGCCGACTTGGCCAACATGGAGCTGCGGGTCCGGGTCAACGAGAATGACATCGTGAACGTCAAGCTCGGCGACCGCGCGTCGATCGCGATCGACGCCTACCCAGGGCGCAAGTTCGCCGGCACGGTCTCCGAGATCGGCTCCTCCGCGCAGGGGGGCACTGCGGCCTCGCAGCTCGCGGCCCTGTCGGACGACGTCACCAACTTCCTGGTCCGGATCCGGATCGCCGATCCCGGCGTGCAACTCCGCCCAGGCATGAGCGCGACCGCGGACATCGAGACGCGGACGGTGGAGAACGTGGTCTCCGTGCCGATCCAGAGCGTGACGGTGCGCGCGAGCGGCGGCCAGACGACGGAGGAGATGCGGAAGGAGGCCGCCAAGGCCGCCGAGAACAAGTCTGGCGGCGGCGCCGTCGACGCGGCCGCCGAGAAGCGCGAGGCGCGCCGCCAGCGCGAGGTCCTACTGAAGGTGGCGTTCGTTCGTCAGGGCGACACGGTGAAGCTGGTCCCGGTGGAAACGGGGCTCGCGGATAACACCCACTTGGAGATCAAGTCCGGTCTCCGCGCCGGGGATGAGGTGGTCGCGGGGACCTACGCGGCCATCAGTCGCCAGCTCAAGGACGGCTCCCGGGTGACCCTGGCAAAGCCCAAGGAGGAGGAGCGGAAGTAAGCCCTCCGCCGACCCCGATGAGTGTTCCCCCCGTGCTGCCCGCCCCCGATCGCCGTCCCGCTCGTGTCCCGGGCGACCTAGTCATCCGGATCGAGGGCGTGACCAAGCTCTACCGGATGGGCACGGAGACGATCCACGCCCTCCGGGGTGTGAACCTGGAGATCCGCCGCAATGAGTACCTCGCGATCATGGGCCCGTCCGGCTCCGGCAAGTCCACGCTGATGAACATGCTGGGGTGCCTCGATACGCCGAGCGCGGGGCGCTATGATTTCAATGGTAAGGACGTCGCGCGCATGGTCGATGACGAGCTGGCGGAGATCCGCAATCGGGAGATCGGTTTTGTCTTTCAGACCTTCAACCTGCTGCCGCGCTCTGACGCGCTCCACAACGTGGAGCTGCCGCTGATCTATGCCGGGGTGCGTCCCGCGGTACGCCGCGAGCGCGCCCTGGGCGCCCTCCGCAACGTCGGCCTCGGCGACCGGATTCACCACAAGCCAAACGAGATGTCCGGCGGCCAGCGGCAGCGCGTGGCTATCGCGCGGGCCCTCGTCAACCATCCTTCCATTCTGCTCGCGGACGAACCCACCGGGAATCTCGATTCGCGCACCGGGGAGGAGATCATGGCGCTGTTCGAAGACCTCTACGAGCAGGGCCACACCATCATTGTCGTCACCCATGAGGAGGACATCGCCCGCCACGCCCGCCGCGTGGTCCGCCTGCGCGATGGCCTGATCGAGAGCGACGGGCCCGTTCCCTGACCGATGGCGCGGCTGCTGCAGGAACTCGTCGAGTCCTTCCGGATCGCCTTCGCGCAGATCCGGGCGAACGCGCTGCGCTCCGTCCTCACCGCACTCGGCGTGATCATCGGCATCGTCGCGGTCACGCTGATGGGCACCGCGATCAATGGGATCGACATCGGCTTCAACCGCAGCCTGGCGATGCTGGGCGAGGACGTCCTTTACGTGCAGCGCTGGCCGTGGCGCCGGGTGGAGGATTGGTGGAACTACGTCAACCGGCCCCCGCTCGAAGTGGAGACGGCGGAGCGCCTGAACCGCGTGATTGAGGCGACGCCGGGCTCCCTGTTGGAAGTCGCGGTGCCGGTCGCGACGCGCGGGACTTCCGTGCGGGCGGGCGAGCTGCGGTTGGGTGGAGTGATGCTTTTCGGCACCACTGGAGACTACGCGCGGATCGTCACGACTGACGTGGCGGAGGGCCGGATGTTCAACGACGTTGAGGCCAGCGTTGGCCGGCCGGTCTGCGTGCTCGGCTCCGCGGTGGCGGAAAACCTGTTTCCGGGTCGTTCCGCCCTCGACCAGTCGGTCCAGATCCGCGGTGAGCGCTACACCGTGATCGGCGTGCTCGCGAAGCAGGGCGAGTTCCTGGGCTTGTTCAGCTTCGACAATCAGATCGTCGCCCCGCTGAACACCGTGCGCCGCCAGACCGGGGTCCGGGCCAACCTAGATCTGCGGGTGAAAGTGCGGGACAAGACGAAGCTCGCGGCGGCGGAAGAAGAGCTCATTGGGGCGATGCGCCGCGTACGGGGCCAGCTTCCGGGGGAGCGCGACAATTTCTCGGTCAACCAGCAGCAGGCGTTCAAGGAGCAGCTAGACCCGGTCAAGGCGGGCATCGCCCTCGCCGGGCTGTTCATCACCGGCCTATCGCTCTTCGTTGGCGCGATCGGGATTATGAACATCACCTTCGTCAGCGTGAAGGAGCGCACCAAGGAGATCGGCACTCGCAAGGCGCTGGGCGCTCGGCGGCGCACGATTCTGCTGCAGTTCCTGATCGAAGCCGTGTCCATCTGCCTGATCGGCGGCCTGGTTGGCCTGGGGGTGACGCTGGCCGCCAGCCTCGTGCTGGCGACGCTACTGCCGGCGCTGCCGATCGCTTTCTCGCCCAGCTTGATGGCGGTGAGCGTGCTGGTCTCCATCCTCACGGGCGTCGTCTCGGGCTTCGCCCCAGCGTGGGGTGCCTCCCGCCTCGATCCGGTTGTGGCCCTCCGCTACGAGTGACCATGGAATTCCGCGAAATCCTCCGCATGGCCTTCGGGTCGCTGGGCGTGAACAAGCTCCGCTCGTTCCTGACGATGTCCGGCATCTCCATCGGCGTCTTCTCGGTCATCGGCGTGATGACGGCCGTCTCCGCGCTGCGCGGCTCGATCGAGACTGGTCTGAGTGTGCTTGGCTCGAACATCTTCCAGATCAGCCGCAACCCGACCGGCTTCCAGACCTCGGGCGAGGCGCGGCGCCGGATCGAGCAGCGGCGCAATATCACCCTCGAGCAGGCCCAGCGCTACCAGCAGCTGTTGCGCGACGTGACGGAGGTCGTGTGCCTGAAGGCCTTCTATCGCGACGGGCCGGTGCAGGCCAGTCACGGGAACCGCCAGACCGAGCCCGGCCTGACCTTCGGCGGCTCGAACGAGCACTTCCTCGCCGCCAACCAGTACGCGATCGACCTCGGCCGGAACTTCACCGCCGAGGACGTCGACCTCGCCCGGCCGTTTGCCATCCTCGGCCGAACGGTCGCGCGCAAGCTCTTCCCCGCCGAGTCGCCCCTCGGCAAGCGTGTCAAACTGGCCGGGCGCACCTACGAGGTCATCGGCACCTTCGCCGAGAAGGGTAGCAGCTTCGGGCAGACGCAGGACGAGATTGTCGTCGTGCCGCTGACCCGGTTCCTGTCCGACTTTGGGGCCGCGCGCTTCTCGATTAACCTCGCCACGCAGGCGCCTTCGCAGGCCGTCTACAACGAGACGCTGGACCGGGCGATCACCGCCATGCGCATCGTCCGCAGCCTGCGCGCCGAGCAAGAGAACGACTTCGAGATCTACTCGAACGATTCGCTCATCGCCGCCTTCGCGCAGATCGCGGACGTGGTGCGTGCGGGTGCGCTCGTAATCAGCGCCATCGCGCTGCTGGCCGCCAGTGTGGGCATCATGAACATCATGCTCGTGAGTGTCACCGAGCGCACCAAGGAGATCGGGGTCCGCAAGTCGGTGGGCGCCCGGCGGCGATCGATCCTGGGCCAGTTTCTGATCGAGGCCGTGCTGCTGTCGGTCACCGGCGGGCTGGTGGGGATCATCCTTGGGGTGCTCACGGGTAATGCCCTCGCCGTGTGGCTCCAGGCCGAGGTGGTTTTCCCCTGGGGCTGGGCGGCCTTGGGCCTTGTGACGTGCTCGTTCATCGGGGTGGCGGCTGGCCTCTATCCGGCGCTGAAGGCGGCCAACCTGGACCCGATCGAGTCGCTCCGGTACGAGTGAGGGCGCCGCGCTAATTGGCTCGCCCGGACCCGGGCGCCGACGCACGGTGGGCGCATGCTGACGCGGCTGTTCATCGGCGACATTGTCGGCCGGCCCGGCCGGGACGTCGTCGCCGCGCGCCTGACGCGGCTCCGCTCCGAGCATGGCCTCGATTTTGTGGTGGCTAACGCGGAAAACGCCGCGGCGGGGGCCGGGATCACGGGCGCCATCGCCCGCTCGCTGCTCGAAAGCGGGATCGATGCGATTACCCTTGGCGACCACGTGTGGGACCAGCGCGGCTGGGAAGGTGAGATCACCCAGCTGGACCGGGTCTGCCGCCCCGCCAACCTGCCCCGTGCTTGTCCCGGGATGGATCACCTCATCATCGAGGCCCGCGGTTTCCGGGTCGCGGTCTTTACGGTGCTGGGTCGGAGCTTCATGGGGCTGAAGGCCGACTGCCCCTTCCTCACCGCAGACCGGCTGATCGGGCAGCTGCGCGCTCAGGCTGACGCGATCGTGGTCGAGATCCATGCCGAGGCCACTTCTGAGAAACAAGCCCTCGGTTGGCACCTCGATGGCCGCGTGACTGCCGTGCTCGGCACCCACACCCACGTCGCCACCGCTGACGCGCGGGTGCTGCCCAAGGGCACGGCGTTCATCTGCGACGTCGGGATGACTGGCCCGTATGCCAGCGTGCTGGGCCGGGAGATCCGCCCTGTGGTCGACCGGTTTCTCGACGGGATGCCGCGTCGCTCGGAGGTGGCGACGGAGGATGTCCGCCTTTCCGGCGCGTTGGTCGAGATTGATGCGTCGTCTGCCAGCGCCCGCCGCATTGAACTGCTCACCGTGCGTGCTTGAGCGCCCAGCCTGCGCGCGATTCAGGGGGGCAGCAGGCGGAGGCGATGGTAGGTGCGGCCCCAGAGTCCATCCTCCTCCCAACCCTGCACACGGGGGGAGAAGAGCCAGATCTTGGTGTTGAAGTAGAGTGGGGTCAGCGGGCAGGCGGCGAGCAGCGCGTCCTCGGCCGCGGCGATGCGCCCGTCGCGCTCCGCTGGGTCCGCGGTGGCCGCGGCCGCAGCGAGCAACTGGCCGTAGTCCGGATCGTTCCAACCCGGATAATTGAGGGGGTGCCCAGGGCCGAAATCCGCCAGCAACGCGAGCGGATCGGCGGCGTCCGGGATCGCGGTGATGAAGGCGAGGTCGAATGCACCCTGTCGCAGCGCGTCCAGATGAACCCGCGCCTCGCGGACGGCGATCGTGGTTTCCACGCCCAGCTCCCGTCGCCAGAGCTGCTGAATGGCTTCGAGGAGGGGCGTCTGGGTCCACCCGCTGAGTTCGAGTGGAGGTAGGCCGCGACCACCGGGAAAGCCGGCGCGGGCCAGTTCTGCCCGCGCGGCTTCCGCGTCGAAGCGCACGTTTCCACCCGCCGGCGCGGCGGTGGGGGCGACGCCCGGAGGTAGGAAACGGTCCGCGGCCCGGTGGCCGCCTTGAAGGACGGTCGTGGCCAGCCGTTCCCGGTCGAGCGCGAGGGCGAGCGCGCGGCGGACGCCGAGGGTGAGCGCGGGGCGGCGGGTATTGAAGGCAAGGTATCGCGTCTCGAGCATCGGGGCCCGCCGCACTTCAGCGGGACGCTCTCGCTCCCACGCGGAAAGTTTGCCGCCGGGGATGGCCATCGTCGCCTCCAACTGGCCAGCCCGGTATGCCCTTTCCTCGCTATCGCCGCTGTCGAACCGGAGGAATTGGACCTCGGCCAAGGTAACCCCGGCCGCGCCGTGCCAAGCCGGATTGCGGCGTACAACGATCCGCTGGTCGGGGCGCCAAGCGGCGAGGAGGAAAGGTCCGTTGCCCACGAAGTTGCCCGGCTCCGTCCAACGCCGCCCGTGGCGTGCCACGACGTCGGCGCGCGTGGGCAACCAAGGGCCGCTGGCGACGTGGTGGGGAAACCGGGGATTGGGTTGCTCGAGCCGGATCTCGAGGCGTCGAGGGTCGAGGGCCCGAAAGCCCACCGCCCCAAAGTCGGCCAGTTGCCCGGTCGCATAGGCCCGAGCCCCAGTGACGGCGTAGAAGGCGGCCGCCTTCGGTGAGGCGGTGGCTGGCCGCAGCGCGCGCTCGTAAGCCGCTACGAAGTCAGCGGCGGTCACTGGTGTACCGTCTGACCAGCGGCCATCAGGCCGGAGGTGGAAAACGTAAGTGCGACTATCCGGGGAAACCTCGAATCGGATGGCAGCACCGGGCTGGGGCGGCTCGCCGGCGGAACCCGGGACCAGCAGGCCCTCGAGCAGCGCGCGGAGCAGGCCGAACTCATCGGGGAGCGTGGTGGTCGCCGGGTCGAGCGAGGCGGGCTCGTTGCGCTGGCTGAGCCGGAGGATCGACTCGCCTGAAGGTGCCGGCGGACGCCCACAGCCCGCGGTGAACGCGAGGAGCAGGCCCGCGCTTAACCGTGCCGCGGCGACGAAGTTAGGGCTCCAGCCAGACATGCTTGTACGGATGGTGATCAAGCAGGTTGGCGTACCAGCCCTTCACCGCAGGGTGAATCAGGAAGACGTGCGTGTAGTGGTAGACCGGAATGAAGGGCACGTTCTCGAGAAGAATGGATTCCGCCCGCTGGAGGAGTTTCTCCCGCGCCACCGGGTCCGCCGTGCGGGCGGCGGCGAAGAGGGCGGCATCGTACTCCGGGTGCGCCCAACCCGTGTAGTTGTTGCCGCTGTCCCCGCGGAAGATGTCGAGGAAGGTTGCCGGGTCGAGGTAGTCGCCGATCCAATCCCCACGGAGGATTTGATAATCTCCGGCGCGCCGAGCCGCGTGCGTGACTTTCAGTTCCTGGTTGGCCAGGCGGACCTCCGCGCCGAGCTCGCGCCGCCACATCTCCTGCACGGCCTCCGCTACTGCCCGGTGATTTTCCGAGGTGTTGAACAGCAGGTCCAGCGGGGGCAGTCCACGCCCGCCGGGGAACCCGGCCTCGGCGAGTAGCCGGCGCGCTTCCGCGGGGTCGGAGGGAACCTGGGCCCGCGCGGTGTAGCCCGCAGTCCCCGGGGGAGTGAGTGCGTGCGCGGGCCGTTGGCCGCCGCGCAGCAGCCGGGTGACGATGGCCTCGCGGTCGAGCGCGAGGGCCAGGGCGCGGCGGACGCGCACGTCATTGAGCGGCGGTCGACGCGTGTTCAGGCGGAAGAAGTAGGTCGCGAGATAAGGGTCCAGCCGCAGCAGGTGGGGGGAGTGCTGGCGGTAGGCGTCGATCTTACTGATCGGCGCGTACTCGGTCACGTGGAGTTGGCCGGCCCGGAAGGCGCGCTCCTCGGCGTCGACACTGTCGAGCGGGTAAAAGCGGATCCCGTTTAGACGCACCTTGGCGGCATCCCAGTAACCGGCGAATTTCTCGACGGCGATGACCTGGTTCTGGCGCCATTCGGTGAGGCGGAACGGCCCGTTGGTGACGAGGTTGCCGGGGCGCGTCCACGGGTTTCCGCGCTGCGCAACGGGACCGTGGCGGGCGATCGTCTCGACGGGGACGGGGTACCAGGGCGGGTTGGTAATCAGGGAGAGAAAGTAGGCGGCGGGGTGCTCGAGTGTCAGTCGCAGCGTACGGTCGTCCACGGCCTCCGCCCCGACGGTGGAAAAGTCGCGGCCGCCGCCCTTATGGAAGGCCTCCGCACCGCGGAGGATGTAGAGCATGTTCGCGTAGTCGGCGGCGAGCGAGGGGGTCAGGATGCGCTGGAAGCTGGCGGTGAAGTCGCGGGCGGTGACGGGCCGGCCGTCGCTCCAGCGGGCGTCGCCGCGGAGCCGGAAGGTATACGTCAGGCCATCCGTGGAAATATCCCAGCGTTCCGCGACGCCGGGCACGGGGCGAAGGTCGACCGGATCCTCGGTGACGAGGCCTTCGAAGAGGGCGCGAAGGATATTGCCCTCGGCAACGCCGGTGACGACGTGCGGGTCGAGCTCATTGACTTCGTAGCCGACGCCGCGGTGGAGGATTTGCTGGCGGTTACCGGCCTCGACGCGGGTCTCACGCGGCAGGCACCCGGCGGCGAGTAGCAGAGCGGAGCAGAGTATCGGGAGCGGCCTCATAGGGGAATCAGCAGCGCCACGGCGTGGGCGGCGATGGCGCGGCCCTGGCCGATTTCCCCGACGCCCTCGTGGGTGGTCGCTTTGAGGCCGATTTGCGCGACGGGAAGCCCAGTTGAGCGGGCGAGCGCGGCCTTCATCTCGGCCAGTCGGGGCTGAATCCGCGGCCGCTCGGCGATCAGGGTGAGGTCGACGTTGGCGGGCTGCAGTCCGCGAGCCCGCAGTTCCGCGCAAACCCGCTGCAGCAACAGTTGGGAATCGATCCCGCGGTAGGCTGGGTCGGTGTCCGGGAAGAAGTGCCCGATGTCCGGCAGCCCGGCGGCCCCGAGGAGGGCGTCGCAGAGCGCGTGGGTGAGGCAGTCGGCGTCGCTGTGGCCCTCGAGGCCGAAGTCCGCGGTGAAGCGGACACCGCCGAGGACCAGCGGACGCCCCGGGACGGTGCGGTGGATGTCGTAGCCGTGGCCGATGCGCGGGATCATGGGCGAATGTCCGCTCGGGCGAGCAGGAACTCGACGTAGCGGAGGTCGGCGGGCGTGGTGAGCTTGGGGTTGGGGCGGTCGTTCGCGAGC
>JBEDEF010000104.1:0-2641 GCA_041175845.1 Verrucomicrobiota bacterium | reverse complement strand
AGGATTTCCAAGTCGTGCAGCCCAAGGCGAAGCGGGTGAACGCGGAGGGGAAGCTCTTCGACGCCACCCTGACGGAGGACGTAGTGCTGGTGCCGACCAAGGCGGGCGACTACGCGCTGGGACCGGTGAGTTTCAGCTACTTCGACCCGCAGGCAGGAGCGTACCGCACGATCACCGCGCCGCGCACGACCCTGACCATCGCGGGGGCGCCGGTGCCCCGCTTCAACGTCACCCCGCCGGACCTGGCGAATGATCCGGCCGCCCCGGTGGTGGCCGCGTCGCCCGCGCGCGAAGTCGCGCCCGCGGCGGCACCCGCGGGCATCCCCCGCGATCCGCTCGCTGGCACGGGCCAGGTGGCCGTTCCCTTCACCGCGCGCAGTCTCAGTTGGTCGCTCGTGGCGCCGGGACTCGCCGTGTTCGGCTGGTGGCTGGCGCTCGCATACCGGCGCGCCCGGGCCACCGACCCGCTGCGCCCCCGCCGCGAGGCGCGGGCGCGCCTGGCCGGACACCTTGCGGCCCTCAGCCGAGCGCGACCGGGAGAGCACCACGCGGCGCTCCTCGCTTGGCAGCAGGACACCGCCCGCTTGTGGGGCCTCGAGCACGCAGCCCCCTCCAGCCGTACGCTGGCCACGGCTGCCGTTCCCGGAGTCGCCGGTGCCGACACTTGGCTGCGGCTTTGGCAGGAGGCGGACCAGGCGCTTTACGGCCCGCGCCCGGAGCTTCCGGGGGACTGGCTCGATCGCGCGCAGACGGCCTTGGCTGCGCAGCGCCTGCCGGGCTTCCGGCCCTGGACCCTACTGCGGCCGCGCAACCTGATGCCGTTCGCCGCTGGACTCGCGTGCTGGATGGTGCTCACCGGGCCGGTGCTGGAAGCGGCGGCGGCCGCGGCCACAGACCCCGCGGGACTGTACCGGCGCGGGGATTTTGCGGGCGCGGAAAAGGCGTGGCGGCGCGGAGTGGAGCAGGCGCCTGGCAATTGGATCGCCCGGCATAACCTCTCGCTTGCACTGGAGCAGTTGGACCGGAACCCGGAGGCGGCGGCCCAAGCCGCGGCGGCGTTCGTTCAACAACCCGACCACGAGGCCGTCCGCTGGCACTTCGCGCACACCGCCGGCCGGAGCGGCAGCGCCCCCGCGGAACTCGTGCCTTTCCTCCAACCTGACTTCTGGCGCAGCTGGGCCCAGCACGCCTCGCCGGCCGCTTGGGAATGGGCCGTGGTTCTCGCCGCGTGGCTAGCTGCCGCCGGGCTCGCTGGCGTGCTGACCCTCGCCTATCGCGGCGGCGCGCTCCATTGGCGGCGCGTGGCTTGGACCGGCTTCGGGCTTGGATTGCTGGGCGCGGGCCTCGCCGCGGCCGGTACCCTAGCGTACGGCCCGGCGGCGCACCCGGCCGCCGCGATCGTGGCCCGGACGACAGTGCTCCGCTCGATCCCGACTGAGGCAGACACCACCCAGAAGACGACGCCGCTCACCGCCGGCGGACTCGCCCGCGTGGAGGGAAGTTTTCTCAGCTGGCGACGGCTCGCGTTCCCAAACGGGCAAACCGGTTGGGTGCGACGCGAGGATATCGTTCCTGTCTGGCGCTGACGGCGGGCTCCCGGCAGCTCAGCGGGAGCGGAAGACGTCGCTGGCGACGGCGGTGAGGACGAGCGTGCGCAAACCGTAACCGTCCCGACGCACCGCCTCGAGGATCTGTTCCACGACCGGCTCGTCGACGACCGCGAGGTGGCGACCGGTGCCGTAGCTGAGGAACTGGCGGATGAGGTGCCGCGCGAAGACATCGCGCCGCTGGCTGGCGAGGAGCCGCCGGAATTCGGGGAAGCCGGCGTAGGTCTCGCCGGAGCTGAGCTCCCCGCTGGCGTCGACCGCTGGCGCCGGTGCGTTGCCCTTAGGCTTGGGGTAGGCGACCCGCCAACGGCCGATCGGGTCGAAGCTTTCCAGCGCGAAGCCGAGGGGATCGATCTTGCGGTGGCACTCCGCGCACGCCGCATCCGCCCGGTGGCGCGCCAAGCGCTCGCGCAAGGTCGTGGTGCCGTTCACGTCAGGCTCGATCGCCGGCACCACGTCGGGCGGGGGCGGCGGGCGGATCCCGAGGATGTTTTCCGAAACCCAGACGCCGCGCGTGACTGGGGAGGTCTCGACCCCGTTGGCGCTGACCGTGAGAACGCCCGCCATCCCGAGCAGGCCGCCGCGCTGCGCGTTACCGGCGAGGCTCACGCGCTGGAAACCATCCGCGAGCCGAAGGGTGTTCCGTTCTGGCAACTGGTAGAGGCGGGCCAGGCGCTTGTCGGCGAAGGTGTAGTCGGCCTCGAGGAAGTCGTGCACCGGGCCGTTGGCGCGGAGCAGGTGGAGAAAGAAGAGGCGAGCCTCCGTCTTCATCGCCTCAGGCAGGTTCTCGGCGTAGTACGCGCGCGCCGTCTCGCGCGGCGGGGGCATCCCGCCGAGGTCGCGCAGGTGGAGCCAGCCATCAAGGAAGCCGGCGGCGAAGGCGTCGGCGGCCGGGGAAACAAGCAAACGGGTCGCCTGCCGGGCCAGTTCCCCGTCTTCGCTCAAGCGGCCGGCGTCCGCAGCCGCGCGGAGCTCGGCGTCGGGCAGCGTGGCAGTCAGGGCGTACGCGAGACGAGTCGCGAGGGCGTGTGGAC
>JBEDEF010000103.1:0-3873 GCA_041175845.1 Verrucomicrobiota bacterium | reverse complement strand
GGGCCGCTGGCCTGGCGGGGGCGGGAGCAGGGAGCGGCGCCAGCGGATGCTCCTTCAGGAGCTCATCGACCAGGTAGAAATTGGTCCGGTCACGCGTGGCCGCACGAATCCGCGCCACCTGCTCCGCCGAAATCATCGCGCCATTGTTGCCAAACGAGAGCCGCACATAGCTCAGCACCGCCGCCAGCTCGTTGTCGTTGAGCAGCCCGCCAAACCCCGTCATCGGCGGCACCCCCTTTGCGGGATCATAGCTAACCCCGTTGACTTCGATCGGTCCCCACAGGCCCTTGAGGGTGAGCTTGATCAGGCGCTCGTCGTCATCGAGCCAATTGCTTCGCTCGAGCGGCGGGTAGACGCCCGCGAGGCCCTTGCCATTGACCTGGTGGCAGGTGGCGCAGTGGGCGTCGCGGAGGTAGACCTCCTTGCCGATGCTGTAGACACGGTTGTCCTCGCCGGAGAGGGGGCGCGAGGGTCCAAAGCTCTGCTGGGCCTCCGTCTTCGGCGGAGCGGGGAAGTCGTAAGTCCCGGCGAAAAACGCCGCCGCCGCCGGGTTCGCCGCAAGGTCCACCCCGCCGGCCGCGCGCAACGCATCGGCGTCGTCCTTCAAGGTATGCGTCAGGATGTGCCGCGTCACCGGACCCATCCAAGCGTCCAGTGGTAGGCGCAGCGCTTCAAGGACGACGCGGGCACCATCCGTGTTGTCGAGCCAGGAGGCGGCGACGATGGCTTCGAGGCGCACCCGCGGGTGTGGGTCGCGCGCGGCCTGCAACAGCAGTTCAACCGCGCCGGGAAGCTGGTGGTGGGCGTGGCGGACGACGTTGACCGCGGCGGCGCGCGCCTCGTGGCGGGAGGCGGCGAGGACCTGTCGGAGGAGGGCGACGTCTGGCTGGTTCTGCGCCCACGTGACCCAAAGGGCCTCGCACAGGTGACGCTCGTAGAGGGGATCGGCGCGGTCGAGGCGCGCCGCCCAGGCGCGCACGGCGGGCAGGACCTGCGCCGCGGGGCGGCCGCGGAGCTCGCGGCGAGTGCGGTAGCGCGTGCGGGCCTCGGGCAGCTTCAAATTCTCCAGCAATTCGGGGATCGTGGCCCCCGCGACCTTCGCCACGGGCACGAGCGGGCGCCCGGGATAGGTCACCCGGTAGATCCGACCGTGATCGTGATCGCGGTTGGGATCGCGGGCGTTGTGCTGCATGTGCCCGATCAGCGCGTTGTGCCAGTCGACGAAGTACAGGGATCCGTCCGGCGCGAATTCGAGGTCCACCGGCCGATAGTTCGGGTCGTTACCGGAGACGAGATCGCCAGCGAGTGAGCCCAGGAAACCAGCCCCCTCCTCCCGGATCGCAGACAGGCCGATGCCGAGGAAACCGATGCTGTTGCAGATCATGAAGTGCCCCTGCAGGTGGTCGGGAAAGTGGCGGGAGGAGACGAACTCCGAACCGGAAGTCGGCCGGGAGCGCTTCGGGGTGAAGGTGCGGGTCAGCGGGATCTCCACACCGTAGGGCATTTTGGCGGACAGCGGCAGGCCCCACCAATTGAGGCCCGGGGAGGCGTCAGAAATGAAACACTGGCCCCAGTCATCGAACGCGACGCCCCAAGGGTTGCTGTAATCCGCCTGGCTGTAGCGCTCGAGGCGGAAGTTCTTCGGATCGAAGCGCCAGACGCCGCCGTCATTCACGCGCCGCGGGCCGTAGGGCGTCTCGACTTGGGAGTGCAGGAAGCGGCCTTCGCACAGGTAGAAGGCGCCCGACGGATCCGCGGAGAAGGCGGAGATCGCGTGATGGGTGTCGTGGGTGTCGAAGCCGTGGAGCAGGATCTCGGTACGGTCCGCCCGGTCGTCTCCGTCGTCATCCACCAGCAGCACGAGATTCGGTTCCTGCGCCAGGTAGACACCCTCCGGCGCGAACTCGAAGCCGATCGGCAGGTGGAGGCCGTCGGCGAAGACCTTCTGGCGGTCCGCCACCCCGTCGCCGTTGGTGTCCTCGAGGATGAGCAGCTTGTCGTTGGGTTTGGGATCGCCCGGGCGCCAGTGCGGGTAGCTCGGCATCACCGCGACCCAGAGGCGGCCCCGGTTGTCGAAAGACATCTGCACCGGGTTGGCGAGGTCGGGGAACTCCTGCTCGGAGGCAAACAGCTCGAGCTTGAAGCCCTCCATCATCTTCAGGTCCGGGATCACGTCGCGTCCCGGGCGGTAGCGGCCGGAGCCCATCGCGCCGCCCGGCTTGAAGTTGGTCGGCACCGGCGGCAGGGCGTGCGTGCGGCTGTCGTCGACCGCAAGTTCCCGCTTCCGGCCAGCGGCCACGTCGTGGATCAGCTGGTCGCGCAGCGCCATCATCTCGCGCGTCTTGCGCACCTCGTCGGGATAATTCTGCGGCCCGTACGGCTGGTAGCGCTGGCCGTGGGTGTGCACGCCATTGACCAGGTTGTAGTCGTTGTTCCAGAGCCAGTCCTTCTCCTTAACCGCGGCGTGCACGAGCGCCGGATCCGCCTCGCTGCGGGCCGCCGGGGCCGGACCGTAGAGGCCGTCGGCCAGCAGGCGGGCCAGCTCCTTGTAACCGGCCTCGGTGGGCGCGAAGCCGTTGAGCGTGAGCGGCGGGCCGCCCGCGGCGTAGCGGCGGCGGGTCGGCTCGAAGAGATCGATGAAGGTCAGGCGGTGGCGCTCCGCAACCCGGCGCATCGCGGCGGTATAGACCGCGAGGCTCGCGTTCTCCCGCTGGCCGTTGGGCAGGTCCCGCGTCGCGCTGAGGTCCTCGAAGGCGATCGGGGAAACGAGGACGAGGCGCGGGGCGGTGCGGCCGTTGTAGGCCCGGCCAAGGGTATGCCGGACGAAGGCGTCCAGCTCGGCCTCGAAGACCGGGGCGCGCTCCGGGCCGTCGAAGGACTCGTTAAGGCCGAAGAAGGCGACCACGGTGTCCGCCTTGAGGTGGGTCAGCCACTCGTCGGGCGTGGGGAAGAAGCCCTTGCCGTTGTGGGAGGCGAGCTCGGGCCGGAACTGCTCGGCGCCAGGGAACGCCCATTGCGAGACGCGCGCGGGATGGGGGCGGAAGCCAGGGGTGTCGCCGGGGCGGCCGAGGTTACGCACGAACAGGCGCCGGTCCGGGAAGCGCAGGTGCAGCTCCGTCTCGAGCCGGCCGTAGTACACGTCGCGCTCGGCCAGGCCATTGCCGATGAAGGCGACCCGCTCACCCTCCGCGGGCGGGGCAACTTCCTGGGCCCGGACGGCGGTGGCCGGCGGGGGCTCATCCATCTGGGCGTGGGCGCCGCGCGCGGCACGCAGCTCCTCCGGGGTGGGAGCAGACGCGGCTGCCTTGCGCTTACCCTTGGCCGGGGGCGCCTTGGCGGCGTCCGCGGCGGCGAGGCCAGAAGCGAGGGAAACGAGGGTCAGCAGGAGCGGGGCGAGACGGGGCATCACGGGACCCCGAGGCAACCCAGCGGCCGCGCCGCCGGCAAGAAGAGACCGCGCCGCCGCAACCGGACTCAGCGCTGCACCGGCCGCAGGACCAAATTGCGGTAGGAGACCGGACCGTGGTCGCCCTGCAGCAAAATCGGGCCCGGGCGAAGGGGATCCCAGCCCAAGGCGCCGCCGGTAACGCCCGCGAGGGGCTGGTTGTCGATGATGACGCGCCCGTTGAGGACCACCGTCGCATGCTGGTCGACCAGCGTCAGCTCGAGCGTCTGCCACTCACCGGCCGGCTTTTCGGCGGCGACCGCGGGCGTGAGCCGGCTGTAGATCGCGCCCATGTTATGGGAATCGAGCGCCTTGCCGTGGGAATCGGCCACCTGCACCTCGTAGAGCCCCCGCAGGTAGACGCCGCTGTTGCTGCGGGCGGGAACGTTAACCTCAAGCGTGAGTCGGAAGTCGGTGAACTCCGCACC
>JBEDEF010000102.1:0-3143 GCA_041175845.1 Verrucomicrobiota bacterium | reverse complement strand
CCACCAACAGCTTTGCCTCCGGCTCCCCCGTCACCGACGGCACCCGCCTTTACGCCTCCTTCGGCTCCCGCGGCATTTACTGCTACGACCTCCAAGGGAACAAGATCTGGGAAAAGGACCTCGGCGACATGCGCACCCGCGGCACGTTCGGCGAGGGCGCCTCGCCCGCCCTCGCCGGGGACACCCTCCTCGTCACCTGGGACCACGAGGAGAACTCGTTCATTGTCGGGCTCGACGCCCGCACCGGAGCGGAGCGCTGGCGCCGCCCCCGCGAGGAACGATCCTCCTGGTCGACTCCCGTCATCGTCACGGTCGAGGGGCGCCTGCAGGCCATCGTGGCCGCCGCCGGCCGCACCCGCAGCTACGACCCCGCCACGGGCGAGGTGATCTGGGAGGCCGCCGGGCTGACCGAGAACGTGATCCCCACCCCGGTGATCGGCCACGGGATGGTCTACCTCGCGAGCGGCTTCCGCGGCAACGCGATCCAGGCAGTGAAGCTGACCGCGCGGGGGGACGTCACCGACACGCCCGCCGTGGTCTGGAGCGTGCGCAAGAGCGCCCCCTACGTGCCCTCCCCGGTCCTCTCGGGCGAGCGCCTGTACGTCGGCAAGAGCAACGACGCCTTCCTGTCCTGCCTCAACGCGCTCACCGGCGAGGTGCACTACCAGGACCAACGCCTCGAGGGCGTCCGCGGGCTTTACGCCTCGCCGGTCGCGGCGCGCGGGCATGTGTTCATCGTCGGCCGGGAGGGCACGACGCTGGTGATCCGGGACGACGCGCGCTACGAGGTCGTCTCGTCCAACGTGCTGGACGACCGTTTTGACGCCTCGCCGGTAATGCTGGGGGGCGATCTCTACCTCCGCGGCCACCGCCACCTGTACTGCCTGCGCGGCGAGGGCTGAGGTCGGATCCGCCCGGAGCCTGTCTGGCTGCGCCGGCTCCCCTCCGCTCGCCCGGCTCACCCCTTTCGCCGACTGAGCTGGACCGAGCCGGCCGACATCGATGCAAAAGTTTCATCCTGCCGCCGCGACACTGGCACGGCAGCTGCTGACTGAAACGACGTCACCCATGCAGGGTTTGGGTGACACTGGTCCGGCCGAAAGGCTGGAGTAGCAGAAAAAACTGGGGCCGGCGTTAAGGGGTTATCGCCGGCCCCTTCTGCTGTCCGGGTGCGGCGCGCGCCGCCCAGGTCGGGTTACTTCAAAATCGCGAGAATCTTCTTCTCGTATTCGGCGGCCGCCATCATTCCGACCTTCTTGTCGCGGATGCGCCCCTCGCGATCGATCAAGAAGGTGGTCGGGATGCCCTCGACGCCGCCGAACGCCGCCACGGTGGCGTCATCCCCCATCACGATCGGGTAGTTGATGCCCGATTTCGCCATGAAGGGCCGCACGACCCCGGGACCGGCCTGATCGAGCGAGATGCCAATGATCACCAAGCCGTCCTTGCCGTACTTCTTGGTCATTTCGATGTAGCCGGGGATCTCCTCGCGGCAGGGCGGGCACCAGGTCGCCCAGAAGTCGATCACGACCACCTTACCCTTGAAATCCGCGAAGCGCACGGGCTTGCCGTCGACGTCCTTGAGGGTCCAGGCCGGCGCCGCGCTGAGCACCGGCAGGGTGGTGCCACCCTTGGCGGCGGCAAAGACAGCAGGCAGGAAGCACGCGAGGCCGGCACAGGCGGCGAGGGCCAGGAGGAGTCGAGGGGTCTTCATAGGAAAGCGGAGGAAACGGGTAACGGCTGCCAGCGCAAACCGGGGCTCAGCGCGTCGGGCCCTCCGGCAGGGTGAGGCCGAGCACCTCGATGAACTTCTTCATCGCCGGGGTGAGCACCCGCCCGCGCCGGTGCAAAATGGCGAGGGGCCGGGTAAACTCCTTGCCCTCGAAGGGCACGACCGCGAGCGTCCCCTGCTTCTGCTCCTGAGACACCGTCGCCAGCGGCACCACCGCCACACCGTGGTCGATCTCCACCGCCCGCTTCACGGTCTCGATGTTGTCGAACTCCATCACCGGATCGAGCTCCAGCCGGTGGTCCCGGAAGATAGCGTCCACCGCCTTGCGGGTCGGGATGTCCGGGTCGAAGCCGATGAAGCGCTGCCCCGCGAGGTCCTTCACCTCCACCTTCGCCCGCCGCGCCAGCGCGTGCTGGGGATGGGTGATGAGCACCAGCTGGTCATCCCGGAACGGCAGGATCTCGATCTGCCGCTGCTTCACCGGGAAGGCCACCAGGCCAAAGTCCACGGAATTATGCAGCAGATCCTCGTACACCAGATTCGAGCGCCGGTACTCCACGCGCACGTTCACCGAGGGGAAATCGTGCAGGAACTTCTTGATGAACGGCGGGAGCTCATGGAGGCCGATCGAGTAGATGGTCGAGATCCGGATCGTCCCGCTGATCACCTTCTTCATCTCCTGCAGCTCTGACTGCAGCTTCTCGTAGGTGTGCAGGATCTCCTTCGCCGCCTCGTACACGCGCTGCCCCTCCCGCGTCAGCTGGAACTGCTTCTGGCTCCGGTCGATCAGCAGCGTCTTGAAATGCCGCTCCATCGCCCGCGCCTGCTGGCTTACCGCTGATTGGGTGATGCCATTCAGTTTCGCCGATTTCGAGAAACTCCGGGTCTCGACCAGGTCCGCGAAGATTTTGAAGTTCTCGATCTGCATGATAAGCTGGCCTTGACGCTCACTGAAGCGAAGCTGCCGCGCCCGCGCAAACCCTTATTAGATCTGCTTAACCCGATGACCTGTTCCTACGAGGAGTTCGCCGCCCGCGCCGACGCCGTCCGCGCCCGCATTGCCACCGCCTGCGCCCATGCCGGCCGCGACCCCGCTGGGGTCGAACTGCTTGCAGTCACGAAGACGCACCCGGTCGAGGCCGCCGCCTACGCCGCCCGCTACGGGCTCCGCGGGGTGGGCGAGAACCGCGTCCAAGAGGGCATCGCGAAACGGGCTCAGGCCCCGGACCTGCCGCTGCGCTGGGAACTGATCGGTCACCTCCAGTCGAACAAGGCCCGCGCCGCCGCCGGCTTCGACCGCATCCAGAGCGTCGATCGCGAAAAACTGCTCACCGCCCTCGACCGCGCCGCCGCCGAGGAGGGCCGCCCGCTGGCGATTTTGCTGCAGGTGAACGCCGGCCACGACCCCGCC
>JBEDEF010000101.1:0-3042 GCA_041175845.1 Verrucomicrobiota bacterium | reverse complement strand
GTCGTCGGCGGCGGAGTCACCGGGCTGACCGCTGCCTGGCAGATCCAGCGGCTAGGTCACCGGGTCACGGTGCTGGAGGCCGGCGCGCGGGCGGGAGGCGTCGTTGGCGCGCAACGGCTGGGCGCCTGGCTCCAGGAACTCGGGCCAAACTCGCTGCTCGAGAGTTCACCGGAGATTGCCGCCTTCGTGGACGACGTCGGCCTCGCGCCGCGCCGACTCTACGCCGCGCCGGCCGCGAAGCAGCGCTACCTCGTCCGCGGCGGTCGTCCCCTACCCCTGCCGACTACCCCAGGTGCCTTTCTCCGCACGCCGCTCCTCTCCGTGCGCGCCAAGTTGCGTCTTCTCCTGGAGCCCCTGTGGCGACGCGCGCCGGCCGAGGCCGAGGAGACCTTGGCGGATTTCGTGCGGCGTCGCCTCGGCCGCGAATGCCTCGACTACGCGATCCATCCCTTCGTCGCGGGGATTTACGCGGGCGACCCGGAGCAGCTTTCCGTGCGCCACGCCTTTCCCCGGCTGCACGCGCTCGAACAGCAATCCGGCTCGCTGCTCCTGGGCGCGCTCCGCCGGCGGAAGGGTAGCGGCGGGTCCAAGGGTCGTATCTTCTCCTTCCCCGAGGGCCTCGGCGAGATCCCGCGCGCGCTGCAGGCACGGTTGGTCGATCCGGTGCAGCTGCGCACTCGCGTCACGGCGATCCACCGGGCGGGTCTTGGCTGGCGACTGGCCCTCGAGCAACGGGGGAAACCGGGCGAAGCCGAGTTCGACCTCGTGATCTGCGCGCTGCCCGCGGACGCGCTCGCGGCCCTCGAATTCCCCGACCTTGCTCCGGATGCCGGCCTGCGCCTGCTCGCGGAGATCCCGCATCCTCCCGTCGTGTCCGTCTTCACCGGCCACCGCCGCGAAGACGTCAGCCATCCTCTGGATGGGTTCGGTCTCCTCGTTCCCGCCGTGGAGGGCGGGCGGATGCTCGGCACCCTGTTCTCCAGCACGCTCTTCCCCGGCCGCGCCCCGGAGGGCCACGTGGCGCTGACCACCTTCGTCGGCGGGACCCGCCAGCCAGAGCTGGCCGCGCTGGACGACACCGCCCTGACGACCCTCGTGCGCGAGGAGCTCCGGCGGTTCCTCGGTGTGGAAGGCACTCCGGCCATTGTGCGGGTACAGCGCTGGCCTCGCGCGATCCCGCAGTACGCGCCCGGCCATCAACGGTTCCTCACCGCCATCGAACGCCTCGAGACTGCCGCCCCGGGTATCTTCGTGGGCGGCAACTGCCGCGACGGTATCTCACTCCCGAACTGCATCGCAGCCGGATACCGGCTGGCGGCGGCGGTGCGCCGCCACTCTGGAGACTGAGGCGACCCTGCCTACGGGCCGCGCGGCGCTGGACCGCCGCTCAGCGCGCCGCTTTCTCCCGTCGCTCCGCCGCGGCGCGGGTGAAGCGGGTCCAAGGCAGCGCGCGCAGCCGGGCGGCGGGAATGCGCGCTCCGGTGTCCTCACAGATCCCGTAGCGGCCTTCGCGGAGGCGCCGGAGAGCGGCCTCGACCTCGGCGAGCGCGGAGTCCTCGTGGACCAGTTCGGCCCGCAAGTCGCGGAGCTCGAGTTCGCCTTCCGTGAAGTCCACCGCGTCGGCACCTCCCCGCTCATGCGGGAGACGGGTCTCCGCGGCGTGCTCCCGTCGCGCGGCCAGCAACCCGGCGTGCAGCCGCGTCAGGGTGCGATGATGCCAAGCCCACTTGGGTGGAACGAGCAGGGTGGTGTTCTTCATGGCGGAGCCTAATCTACCCGTGGGGCGCGAGGGCGCTGCGCGCCGCTTGGCCGTCCGCACGCGTGGTTTGCGCGACGGGGGTCCGCCGACGGAGCGCCGCAAGGAGCTGCCCGTTCAGCGCGGTGCTTTTCGGATTCTAACCCAGCCGCGGGCCCACGCCTAATCCACCCATCAGCCCCGAGGGCATCGCGCCGGCGGGATTGGCGGGCGAAAGCCTCTGCGACGAAGATTCCACTACCGGGCAGGACGAAGGGACCCGATGGGTGACAGGCGGACGCTGCTGCCGGCACATCCGCCCGGCCACCACGGCGGCATCCCGTGGTCAACGCCCAGCCTACTCGACGACGTAGCGGAAGCCGATCTCAGGGGAGCGCGTCGTCTTGGCGACCAGGATCAAGGCCATCGCCGCGGTGCCCTCCGGCGTGAGGTAGCTGCCCCCAGCGGCGCGCGCCTGCGGCTCGTCGCCCGCGGCCAGCCACTCGGCGACGTTGCCGAGGAGGTCGCTGAACTCCGGCGGGCCCTCGCGCACCTCGGGCACCGCCCGCGTGAGCGCGAGCCCCTTGCCGGCGAGGCGGGGCGAGCCCCGCTGTTCCCGAAGCGCTGCACGGTGCTCGGCCTCGTCCGGCAGGCGGACGGTCCGGCCGAGCACCCAGGAGGCCCGCCCGCAGAACTCGACCGCCTCGCTCCAGCTCACGCTCTCGACCGGGAAGAAAGGTCCCTGACGCTGGCTGGGGTTATGGTTCATCACGCGCTCATAGAGACGCTGGGGCACCTCGGAGGTCAGGAGGCGGCGATCGGGCGCGCCGGGCAGCGGGGCGAGCCGCTCGAGCAGGCTATCTTGCAGGGCGGGCAGTTCGGCGGCAGCCCGGTCGAGGAAGACGAGGTGACGGCGGAGTTCAGGTTCGAGCCGGCGGCTCAGCGGGAAGGCGGAGCGTGCGGCGTCGAGCCGGGCGAGCGCGGAGCGCACGGCGGCGACGGCGGCGGGAAACCGGCGTTCACGCAGGGCCACGGCGGCGACGCCCGCCTCCCGTCCAGCCTCGGCCACGATCGCGGCAGAGGCCGCGCCTTGCCGGCGGACCTCCAGTTCCCCGGGCAGATCTTTCGCCGCGAGGCGGCTGCGGGGAAAGGCGGCGTTAAGCTCCGTCTGGGCGTCGCGGGCGCTGGCCCACAACGGATCCGCGGTCGCGAAGTCACCGCGACCCTCGGCCGCCTCGGCCTGCGCCTGGAGTCCGGCGACGCGTTCGGCGAGTGGGCGGGCCTCGATTGTGGCGAGGGCGGCGGTG
>JBEDEF010000100.1:0-20952 GCA_041175845.1 Verrucomicrobiota bacterium | reverse complement strand
CGCCTTTGGCCTCTGCTGTCTTGCCGGCATGCCTTACGCCGCCTTTCCCCCGCTGATTCGGCTGGGGCGGTCCCGCTGCCGATGATCCCGGCAAGGTTGGAAACCGCCCGGCGCCTGCTTTGCCGTCTGCAGGACCACCTCCTGGCCACTCTTTTGGCCGCCCGGTCCCGGGGAGGACGGGATTTTGCGCGCGTAGCGGGGGTAACTGCCGCGGATACGATCTACCGGGTCGACCGGATCGGCGAGGCTGCGATCCTCGACTGGTTTGCCCGCCATTGGCCGCGGGCGTGGCCGGTCGAGATTGTGATGGAGGGCCTGGCGGAAGGGGCGACGACGTTTCCCGCGGGAACCCCCCCGCGGCGGACCTTGGTGCGGTGCATTTTGGACCCCATCGACGGCACGCGTTGCCTGATGTACGACAAGCGGCCGGCGTGGTCCCTGGCGGCGCTGGCCCCGCAAAGGGGGGCACGCACCCACTTGGGGGACATCGTGGTCGCGGCGATGACCGAGCTCCCGACGTCCAAGCAGGCGCAAGTGGATCAATTGAGCGCGGTGGCGGGCCGGGGGGTCCGCGCGGAGCGGATCACGCTGGGGGACGGTGCTCGCCGGCGCTGGCGGCCGCGGCCGTCGCAGGCGCGAGATTTCGCCCACGGGTTCGCGGCGCTAGCGCGCTTTTTCCCGGAGGGTAAGGGCCTGTTGGCGGCCTTCGAGGAGGACCTGTGGCGGGAGCTGGGCCTGCACGGGCGCGACGGCGGCCAGTTGGTGTTTGATGATCAGTACCTCTCGACTGGGGGCCAACTCTACGAGTTGCTCGCCGGCCACGACCGGCTGCTGGGGGACCTGCGCCCGCTCGCGCACGCCCGCGCCGGGCTGCCGGCGACCGCCCTGGCCTGCCATCCGTACGACATCTGCACCGCGCTGATCGCCCGCGAGGCGGGTTGCATGGTCGAGGCGCCCGAGGGCGGGCCCCTGCGCTGCCCCCTGGACACGACTTCCCCGGTCGCGTGGATGGGTTATGCGAACCCCTTCCTCGCCCGGCGGGTCCGGCCGGTGCTCCGGCGCCTGCTCCGCCGTCACTTCTGAGGCTGAGGTCGGCACCGCTTTCCCGCTTGCCGCGGTTGGGGGCGGCGCCAACCCTCGCCGAAATCTACGTCCATGCCCAAGCGCCCAGACCTGAAATCCATCCTCATCATCGGGGCCGGCCCCATCGTCATCGGCCAGGCGTGCGAGTTTGATTATTCGGGGACGCAGGCCTGCAAGGCGCTGCGCGAAGAGGGCTACCGGGTGATTTTGGTGAATTCGAATCCGGCGACGATCATGACGGATCCGGAGTTCGCGGACGTGACCTACATCGAGCCGCTGACGGTGGAGTTCGTGGAGCGCATCATCATCGCCGAGAAGCCTGATGCGCTGCTGCCCACGCTGGGCGGCCAGACCGCGCTCAACCTTTCGATGGAGCTCCACAAGGCTGGAATCCTCGCGCGCCACGGCGTGGAGATGATCGGGGCCAAGCCGGACGCGATCGCCAAGGGAGAGGACCGCGAGCTGTTCAAGCAGGCGATGCTGCGCATTGGCCTGGATGTCGCTCGTTCCCGCACGGTGAAGTCGATGGAGGAGGCGCGCGCGGCGGCCGAGGCGCTGGCGATGTTCCCGCTCATCATCCGGCCCTCCTTCACCCTCGGTGGCTCCGGCGGCGGCATCGCGTACAACCGTGAGGAGTTCGAGCGCATCGTCGCCAACGGCCTCGACCTCTCCCCGGTACACGAGGTGCTCGTGGAGGAATGCCTCCTCGGCTGGAAGGAGTACGAGATGGAGGTGATGCGCGACCACAAGGACCAGTGCGTTGTCATCTGCTCGATCGAAAACTTTGACCCGATGGGCGTGCATACGGGCGACTCCATCACCGTGGCGCCGGCGATGACTTTGACCGACAAAGAGTATCAGGTCATGCGCGACGCCTCCTTCGCCGTCATCCGCGAGATCGGCGTCGAGACTGGCGGCTCCAACATCCAGTTCTCCGTTGATCCCGTGACCGGGCGGATGGTGGTGATCGAGATGAACCCGCGGGTGAGCCGCAGCTCCGCCCTCGCCTCCAAGGCCACCGGCTTCCCCATCGCCAAGATCGCCGCCAAGCTCGCGGTCGGTTACAGCCTCGACGAGCTGCGAAACGACATCACCCGCCTGACGCCGGCCAGCTTCGAGCCGACGATCGACTACGTCGTCACCAAGATTCCCCGCTTCACCTTCGAGAAGTTCCCGCTCGCCGATCCCACGCTGACTTCCGCGATGAAGTCCGTGGGCGAAGCGATGGCGATCGGCCGCACGTTCAAGGAGTCGATGCAGAAGTGCCTGCGTTCGCTCGAGATCGGTGCCCGGGGCTTTGGCGGCGGCGGGCGCCTCGGGGGCGATGAGCCGGTTGATGAGACCACCCTGAACGCCCGGCTCGGGACGCCCAACGCCGAGCGGATTTTCTTTATCCGCCACGCCTTTCGCGCCGGCTATACGGTCGAGCGAATCTTTGAACTGACGCGGATCGACCCCTGGTTCCTCCATCAGCTGCGCGAGATCTGGGAACTCGAGAACGAGCTCGCCGCGTCCTCTCTCGGGGCCCTCGAGGCGGCCGCGCTCCGGCGCGCCAAGTCCGCTGGCTTCTCCGACGTCCAGCTCGCGCACCTGCTCCGCACCGACCGCGAGTCCGTCCTGCGTCGCCGCCGTGAGCTGGGAGTCAATACCACGTACCGGCTGGTCGACACCTGCGCCGCGGAGTTCGAGGCTTTCACGCCCTATTACTATTCGAGCTACGGCGACGAGAACGAGGTCCTGCCGCCGACCGGCAAGCGCAAGATCATGATCCTCGGCGGCGGCCCCAACCGCATCGGCCAAGGTATCGAGTTCGACTACTGCTGCGTCCACGCCAGCTTCGCGCTGCGCGAGATCGGCTGCGAGAGCGTGATGGTGAACTCCAACCCGGAGACCGTCTCCACCGACTACGACACGAGCGACCGGCTTTACTTCGAGCCGCTCACGCTCGAGGACGTGTTGGAGATTTATCACCAGGAGGGCTGCTCCGGGGCCATCGTGCAATTCGGAGGCCAGACGCCTCTGAATCTCGCCACCGCGCTCAAGGCCGCCGGAGTGAACATCATCGGCACCTCGCCCGAGAGCATCGAGGCGGCGGAGGACCGAAAACAGTTCGCGGCGATCCTGCGTGACCTCAACCTGCGCCAGCCCGCCAACCGCATCGCGCTCACCGAGGCCGAGGCGGTCGCCGGTGCGGCGGAGATCGGCTACCCCGTGCTGCTGCGCCCTTCCTTCGTGCTCGGCGGCCGCGGGATGTTTATCCTCTTCAGCGAGGAGGAGCTCAAGGGCGTGGTGCGGCAGGTCTTCGACGTGATGCCGGGCAAGCCGGTCTTGATCGACAAATTCCTCGAGGACGCGATCGAGCTCGACGTGGATTGCATCAGCGACGGCGACACGTCGGTGATCGGCGGCATGCTCGAGCACATCGAGTACGCGGGCGTGCATTCGGGTGACGCCGCGATGGTGATGCCGCCGCACACCCTCGGCGCACCGATGCTCGACACCGTGCGCGCGGCGACGCACGCCCTCGCCCGCGCCCTCCGGGTGGTGGGCCTGATGAACGTCCAGTTCGCGATCAAGGACGACGAGCTTTACGTCTTGGAGGTCAATCCGCGCGCCTCGCGCACGGTGCCCTTCGTGGCGAAGGCCATCGGCGTGCCGCTGGCCAAGCTGGCCGCGAAGGTGATGGCGGGCGCCAAATTGCGCGACCTTGGCTTCACCCGCGAACTCACCCCGCGTCACTGGTGCGTGAAGGAGGCGGTGTTCCCGTTTGTCCGCTTCCCCGGCGCGACCATCGCCCTCGGTCCGGAGATGCGCTCCACCGGCGAGGTGATGGGCCTCGACGAAGACCTAGGGGTCGCCTTCGCCAAGGCCCAGGCCGCCGCCAAGCCCGGCCTCCCCACTTCGGGAAACGTGTTCCTCTCGGTGAAGGACGCGGACAAGCCGCGCGCCGTCGGAATCGCCCGCGAGCTCTCCGCGCTCGGGTTCACGATCCACTCCACGGGGGGCACGGCGAAGGCGCTGGCCGGTGCAGGGGTTCCCGTCCGGAAGATCGCCAAGATCCAGGAAGGGCGGCCCACCGCCATCGACCTGATCAAGAACGGCGAGATCCAGCTCGTGATCAACACGCCCGCCGGGATGATTCCGCGGCGTGACGAGAACGCGATCCGAGCGGCCGCCCTCGCCCGCAACGTGTGCATCATGACCACGCTGACCGGGGCTGCCGCCGCGGTGCAGGGTATCCGTGCTCTCCGCGAGAAGCACGTCGGGGTCCGCCCGATCCAGCGCTACCGCGGGAACGTCGTCCCCGTTTGAGGCCGCGGATGGCCCCCGCGACGCTCATCGCTCTGCTCCACGGGCCCGACCAGCCTGGTCTGGTGGCCCGCGTCGCTGGGTGGATCTTCGCCCGCGGGGGCAACATCCTGCACGCTGATCAGCACCGGGATCAGGAGGCAGGGGTGTTCTTCCAGCGGGTGGAATGGGTACCCGCGGCGGGTACCGACGCTGCGGCCGCGGCCGAGTTCACTGCCTTCGCGGCCACTCTCGGCATGCAGGCGCGGCTCGTTTCCACGGCCCGGCGCCAGCGGGTCGTCCTCTTCGTCTCCAAGGCGGATCATTGCTTTCACGATCTCGTCCTCCGCGGGCGGGCCGGGGAATTGTCCGGCGATCTGGTCGCGGTAGTGAGTAACCACCCTGAACTCGCCGCGGCCGCCGCGGGCTACGGTCTGCCCTTCCATCACGTGCCGGTCACGTCCGAGACTAAGGCCGCCGCCGAGAACCGCCAACTCGAGCTGTTGCGCGCGGTCGGCGCCGACCTGGTCGTACTCGCCCGGTACATGCAGGTGTTGTCAGCGGATTTCCTCGGGCGCTGCGGGGTGCCCGTGATCAACATCCACCACTCGTTCCTGCCCGCCTTCGCCGGCGGCCGGCCTTATCATCAGGCGCACGCGCGCGGGGTAAAGCTGATCGGCGCCACCGCCCACTACGCCACCCGCGACCTCGATGAGGGCCCCATCATCCACCAAGACGTCGCCCGGGTGACGCACCGCCATGGCGTGGACGACCTCGTCCGCCGCGGGCGGGACCTCGAGCGCCTCGTGCTCGCCCAGGCCGTGCGCTGGCACCTCGAGGGCCGTGTCCTCGCCTACGGCAACAAGACCGTGGTCTTCGACTAGTCCCGCTTTTTTCCGGCATTTACACCGCCGCCAGCCTTTGCCTTGCTCTCGCGTTCAGACCGTTTCCACGCTCCCATGACCACGCCAGCCTCTCCCGCCCCGAATCCGCCCGCCGGTGACGATCGCAATCTGGTTGCCGCGGCCACTTCGCCCGTGGTGACCTTTGAGGACCGGGTCCGCACTTTCTGGACGGGCAATCGCAATGTCATCACCGGGCTCTGCGTCGGCGTCGCGCTCGCGATTTTGGCCAAGGGTGGCTGGGACTACCTGCAGCGGGAGCAGGAATCCGGCGTCGTGCAGGTCTATGCGGCCGCGGACTCCTCCGACAAGTTGAAGGCTTTCGCCGCCGCGCACGCGGGGCATGCCCTCGGCGGCGTCGCGCAGCTGCGGTTGGCCGACGAGGCCTATCAGGCGGGCAAGGCCACTGAGGCCGCGGCGCTCTACCAGCAGGCGGTGGGCACCCTGAAGGGTGATCCCCTGGGGACCCGCGCCCGGCTGGGCCGCGCCGTGGCGCAACTGGCTGCCGGCCAGGCGACGGAGGCGACGACCGCGCTCAAGGCGCTGGCGGACGATTCCACCCAGTTGAAGGCCGTGCGTGCCGAGGCGGCCTACCACCTCGCCAGCCTCGCCGTGGAGGCCAAGAACGCCGACGAGGCCCAGCGGCTCGTGGATCAGCTGATGCAGATCGACGTTTCCAGTCCTTGGACCCAGCAAGCGATGATGCTGCGGGCCTCGCTGCCGGCGACCCCTGCTCCGGCCGCCGCGGCCGCGCCCGCGACCGGAGCTGCCTCCAAGGTTGAAGTGAAGTTGCCGGGGAAGTGAGCGCTACCGCCGGCTGATGCGGCCCCGCATCCTCTTCTTCGGCTACAGCGAGGTCGGGCACGATTGCCTCTCGCTGTTGCTGGAGCGGGGGGAAAACGTGGTCGCACTGGTTACCCACGAAGACCAGCCCGGGGAAAAGATCTGGTTCCGCACGCCAGCACTAGCCGCACGGGAGCGCGGAATCCCCGTGTTCACTCCGGTGAACGTCAACACCCCGGAGTGGCGCACCCGCCTCGCGGAACTCCAGCCCGACCTGATCCTGTCGGTCTACTACCGTCAGATGATCGGCACGCGCATTCTGGGTCTCGCGCGGCTCGGGGCGTGGAACCTGCACGGTTCCCTGCTGCCCCGTTACCGCGGCCGCGCCCCGATCAACTGGGCCGTCCTCCACGGCGAGCCCCGCATCGGGATGACGCTCCACCGGATGATCAACCGGGCCGACGCCGGCGCCATCGTTGACCAGGAGGGCGTCGAACTCGGTCCCCGCGACACCGCCGAACAGGCCTTTCGCCAGGTCCTGCCCTGCGCGCGCCGTATCCTCGCCCGGCAGATCGACGCGCTGCTCGCTGGGACGGCCCCCGAAACCCCGCAGGACGAGGCGCTAGCCACCACGTTTGGCGGCCGCCGGCCCGAGGATGGCCGCATCGACTGGCGCCAATCCTCCGCCGCGATCTTCAACCTGATCCGCGCGGTCACCGATCCCTATCCGGGCGCCTTCACTGACGTCGGCTCCGCTCGGCTGATGGTGTGGTGGGCTGAGCCTGCCGCGCGCCCACCGGGCACGGCGAGTGCCGCCCCCGGCACCGTGCTCGCCCTGGAGCCTTTGCTGATCGCCACCGGCGACGGTGCCCTGCTGCTCACCCGCACCGAATGGCGCGGCCCGCCGGTCGCCGCCCCCGCACTTGGGCTACCGCTCTGAATTGCGCGGGTGGCGGTCTCGCGTTTCTCTTCCCCGGTTCCCGCTGTTTCCCCCCTTATGCCCCTCAAGGTCCTGATCCTCGGCGCCAATGGTTTCATCGGCAGTTCGCTCACCCGCGCCATCCTCGAGCGTAAGGATTGGGAGGTCTACGGAATGGACATTGGTTCCCACAAGCTCGAGGACAGCCTCGGTCACCCCCGCTTCCGGTTCGTCGAGGGCGACATCACCATCAACCGCGAGTGGATCGAGTACCACGTCAAGAAGTGCGACGCCGTCATCCCGCTGGTGGCGATCGCCAACCCCGTCCAGTACGTCAAGGACCCGTTGCGGGTCTTCGAGCTGGATTTCGAGGCCAACCTCGCCGTGGTGCGCCAGTGTGTGAAGTACCGTCGGCGGATTATCTTCCCGTCCACTTCCGAGGTCTATGGAATGTCGCCGGATCGGGAGCTCGACGAAGCCTCCAGCCCGCTCGTCTACGGCCCGATCGAGCGCCAGCGCTGGATCTACGCTTGCTCCAAGCAGCTGCTCGACCGGGTGATCTACGCCTATGGCGTGCGCGACGGCGTGGACTACACGTTGTTCCGGCCCTTCAATTGGATCGGGCCGAAGCTCGACGACGTGCTGGAGCCGAAGGAGGGAAGCTCGCGGCTTTTCACCCAGTTCATCTCCAACGTGCTGTTTGGGAAGCCGCTGCAACTGGTGGACGGCGGGCGGCAGACGCGCTCGTTCACGTACATTGACGACGGCATCGACGCCCTGCTGCGGATCATCGAGAACCGCGGAGGCAAGGCCTCGCGGCGAATCTTTAATCTCGGCAATCCGCGCAACGAGGTGAGCGTCGCGCGCCTCGCGCGCCTGATCATCGCGGCCTGCCGGGAATATCCGGCCATTCGGGAACGGGCGGAGTCCGCGCGGACTGTCGTGGTGCGTTCGCAGGAGTACTTCGGGCCTTACTATCAGGACATCCAGAAGCGGGTGCCGGCGATCACCGCGGCCCGGCGCCAGCTGGGGTGGAACCCGCGCGTCGACCTGCCCACCGCGATCCGGCGGACGCTCGACTATCATCTCGCGCACCAGGATTACCGGCTGGAATGAGGGCCCGCCCGCCGTGCGCCTCGCCCTCAAGGTAGACGTCGACACCGACCGCGGCACGCGCGAGGGCGTGCCCCGGCTGGCCGCGGAGCTGCGGGCGGCCGGCATCCCGGCTTGTTTCCTGTTCTCGCTCGGACCGGACCAGACGGGCCGCGCCGTCACCCGGGTGTTCCGCCCCGGTTTCCTCGCGAAGGTCTCCCGTTCCAGTGTGGTCGGCATCTACGGCTGGCGCACGCTGCTCAACGGGACGCTGCTGCCGGCGCCGCACATTGGTCGCCGCCAGGCCAGCGTGATGCGGGCCGTCCGCGATGCTGGCTTCGAGGTCGGAATCCACTGCTACAACCATTACCGCTGGCAGGACCATCTCGCGCGGATGTCGGCGGCGGAGGTGACCGCGGAGTTCGGCGCGGCGCGCGTTGAGTTCCGGCGGATCTTCGGTGTGGAGGCGCGCGCCGCAGGGGCCGCGGGATGGCAGAGTAACGCGCACAGCCGCGCAGCCTACGATGCCGCGGGGCTGCTTTACGCGAGTGACTCCCGCGGCACCGGGCCCCACTTCCCACGCGTGGCCGGCACGGTGTGCCGGACGCTCGAGCTCCCGACCACCCTGCCCACCTTCGATGAGCTGATGGGCCGGCCGGAATTTCCCGACGCGGCAATCCCCGGCCACTGCTGCGCGCTGCTGCGCCCGGACCGCCTCAACGTCTTCACGTTGCACGCGGAGATTGAGGGGATGGGCCGGCCGGAACTCTTCCGCGCCTTCCTGGACGGGTGCCGCGCGCGAGGGGTGGAATTTGTCCGCCTCGACGAGGCCGCCCGGGCCCTCCTGGCGGCGCCGGAGCAGATCCCGGTCTGCGACCAGCTCGCCGCCCCGATCGAAGGCCGCAGCGGGCTCGTCGCCACGCAGGGACCGCTGTTGGCGCCCGCGTCGGGTTGACCTGCGCTCTCCGCCGCGGCCATCCTCCGCGCACGCCCCGGAGCCTATGCGCCGCCCCCGCCTCGCCGTCCGTCTGCTACTACCGTGCTTCCTGACGGTACCGTGCGCCCTCTCCGCCGCGTCTGGGCCGGCGGATCCCCGCGGTTTCATCGAGGCGCATTGTGCGCGTTGTCACGACGACGTGGAACGCAAGGGCGATCTCGATCTCACCGCCCTCGCCGCGGACCTGGCCCGCCCCGCGACCTTTGACCTGTGGGCGCGGGTGCACGACCGGGTGGCCGCGGGGGAGATGCCGCCGCGTGACCAGGCCCGGCCGCCGGCGGCGGAACAGACCGCCTTCCTCGGGGAAGTGGCGGGCCGGCTGGTGGCCGCCGACCGGGAAAAGCTGGGGGGCGAGGGGCGCTCCACGCGCCGACGCCTTAATCGTTACGAGTACGAGCACGCGTTGCGCGACCTCCTCGGCGCTCCCTGGTTGCAGGTCAAGGAGTGGCTCCCCGAGGACGGCGAGGCTCATCGGTTCAATAAGAGCGGCGAGGCGCTCGATGTCTCACACGTGCAGCTTGCGCGGTACCTCGCCGCGGCCGAGTACGCACTGCGCGAGGTGATCGCACCTTCGGTGGAGCGCCCGGCGGTCGTGGTGACTCGCCATTACGCCCGCGACCAGCGCAGCTTCACCGGCCCGATGAAGTTTACCGTGATGAACACGGCCCCGGAACGCGCCACTTTCCCGGTACTCGGCCTCGCCGCCCAGCCCGAGGTGCGCGCGGGCCGCGCCCCGGTCACCGTCGGTTCGGCCGATCCCGCGGTCCGCGACCTCGAGGGCGTCGGCCTAGTTGCCAGCACCTACGAGCCCCTTGAGCCCAAGTTCATCCAGTTCAAGGCGCCGGCGAGCGGGCGTTACCGGCTCCGTTTCCAGGCGTTCTCCGTCTGGGTCGGTCCCTCCAAGCCGGTCCCGAACCGCCCCGACCGCTGGTTCATCCCAGACCTGGATGATGTGCAGCCCGGTCGACGTTCCGAGCCCGTCACCGTCTACGCGGAGACTCCGCCCCGGCAGCTCCGACGCCTCGGCGCCTTTGACGTGGAGCCGGAGCCGGCGACCCGCGAACTCGACACCTGGCTGCTCGCCGGCGAGACGATCCGCCCGGACGCCGCTCGCTTCTTCCGTTCGCGGCCCGGGGCGGGACGCTGGCAGAACCCCCTTGCGGAGCGGGATGGCCAGCCTGGGGTGGTGTTCCGCTGGCTGGAGGTCGAGGGTCCGCTGCACGACACGTGGCCTTCCGCCGGTCATCGCCTGCTCTTCGGCGATCTCCCGCTGCGCGCCCCGGCCCGACTCGGCGCGCGAGTGGAGGTCGTCTCCTCTCGGCCGCGCGAAGACGCCCGCCGCCTGCTGGATGGGTTCCTCGCCCGCGCCTACCGGCGGCCAGTGCCGCCCGGCGAGGTCGACCGCTTCCTACCCGTGTTCGACCATACCCTGGGTGCCGGGGGGAGCTTCACGGACGCCCTGATTGCCGCCTACACCGCGGTGCTCTGCTCCCCCGAGTTCCTCGGCGTCGCCGAGAGCCCGGGGGAACTGGATGGTCCGGCGCTCGCCACGCGGCTCGCGCTGTTCCTCTGGAATTCCGTTCCGGACGCGGAGCTGCGCGCGCTCGGCGCCGCGGGTCGTCTGCGGGAGGACGCGGTCCTCCGGGCGCAGACTGACCGCCTTTTGGCCGATCCCCGCGCGCAACGTTTCCGGGATGCGTTCCTCGATTACTGGCTCGACCTGCGCAAGGTCGGCGCGACGTCGCCCGACGAGCTGTTGTACCCCGATTACTACCTCGACGACCTGCTGGTGGAGTCCGCGCTGGGCGAGTCGCGCGGATACTTCCAGGAGCTGCTCGAGCGCGACCTGCCGGTGCGCCACGTGGTGGACGCAGACTTCGCGGTGCTCAACGAGAAGTTGGCGGCGCACTATGGCCTGCCCCCGGTCACGGGAGTGGCCCTGCGGCCGGTCGCGCTTCCGGCGGGCAGCGTGCGCGGGGGCTTTCTCACGCAGGCGGCGGTGCTGAAGGTGACGGCCAACGGCACGACCACCTCCCCGGTCCAACGCGGGGCTTGGGTGATGGAGCGCCTGCTCGGCCGCGCGCCCCCGCCCCCTCCGCCGAGCGTGCCGGCGGTCGAGCCCGACATCCGCGGCGCGGCGACGATCCGCCAACAGCTGGAGCAACACCGGGCGCAGGTAAGCTGCGCGGGCTGCCACGCGCGGATCGACCCCGCCGGCTTCGCGCTGGAGTCGTTCGACGTGCTCGGCGGCGCGCGCGACCGCTACCGTGCTCTCGGCGCGCCGGGAACTGCCCCGCAGCCGGGCCTCGGCCGCGGCGGGCAGAAGTTCGCCTTCCACCTCGCCCTACCGGTGGATGCGACCGGGGAGTGGATGGACGGCACCCGCTTCGCCGAGGTTCGGGAATTCAAGCGCCTGCTGCTCCGGGACGAAGACCAACTCGCCCGCAATCTCGCCGGCCAGTTCGTCACCTACGCCACCGGCGCGCCTGTCCGGTTCAGTGACCGCCCCGAGGTGGAGGCGATGTTGGCGCGCACGCGCTCCGGCGGCCACGGCGTGCGGTCGCTGCTGCACGCGGTCGTGCAGAGCCGCCTCTTCCGCCACAAGTAGCCCGGGCGACTGCGCGCTGGCCTCCGCCTGCGACCGCTGCTTGCTTGTGGGGATGAGCACCGCCGAGGCCCTCGCCGAACTCACCCGTCTCGTCCGGCGCGCCCACACCCTGGGCACGGTCGGCGGACTCCTCGGCTGGGATGAACAGGTCAACCTGCCTCCGGGTGCCGCCGAGCAGCGAGCAGCCCAGCAAGCCGTGATGGCCGAGGTCATGCACACCGCGGCGGCCGATCCGCGCATGGGCGAGCTCCTCGTGCGGTTGGAGGCCCCCGGAGCGGGCCTCGATGCCGACGGCGCGGCGATCGTCCGCCAAGCGCGGCGTGACCACGACCAAGCTACGCGCCTGCCGGCCGAATTCGTCCGCACGAAAGCGGAGCAGGAGAGCCGCGCCTTCCACGCTTGGGCGGCCGCCCGGGAGGCGCGCGATTTTGCCGCCTTCGCGCCGGTGCTAGCCCGGAACGTCGATTTCGCGCGCCGCGAAGCCACCTTCCTGAACCCGGCGGCGCCGCCCTACGACGTGCTGCTCGACAAGTATGATCCCGGGCTGACGGCCGCGGCGGTCGAGCGCCTTTTCGCGGAACTCCGCCGCGACCTCGTCCCCCTGATGCGCGCGATCGTGGCTTCGCCGCGGGCGGCGCGGGCCCGGGAGCTGTCGGCCGGGCTCCGTGGCTTCCCGGTCGAGGCGCAGAGCAGGTTCCTCCGCGAGGTCACGACCCGGCTGGGGTTTGACTACCGCCGCGGCCGACTCGACGTCTCGTTGCATCCTTTCTGTTCCGGCACCGGCGACGACGTCCGCCTGACGACGCGTTACCGCGAGGACCAGCCTTTGTCCGCGCTTCTCGGTTCCGTCCATGAAGCGGGTCACGGCTTGTACGAACAGGGCCTGCCAGCCGCGCAGCTGGGCACCGCCCTCGGGCTGAACGCCGGGATGGCCGTCCACGAGTCGCAAAGCCGCCTCTGGGAGAACCAAGTGGCCCGCGGCCCCGGTTTCTGGCGGCATTTTGGACCGCGCTGGCGCGAACTATTCCCGGCGCAGACGGCGGGCCTCTCCGCGGACGATCTTGCGCTGGTGGTCGCCCCGGTGGCGCCGACCCTGATCCGGGTGGAGGCGGATGAGGTGACGTACAACCTGCACATCGTCCTCCGTTTCGAGCTGGAGCGGCGCCTCTTCGGCGGTGACCTCGCGGTCGCGGACCTGCCGGAGGCGTGGCGCGCGTTGTCGGTGGAACTGCTCGGCCTAGCCCCGGCCCACCCTGGCGAGGGCGTGTTGCAGGACGTCCATTGGGGCGCCGGGCTCTTCGGGTATTTTCCGAGCTACTGCCTGGGCAACATGATCGCCGCGCAGTTGTGGAGCCGGGTACGTGCGGTCCGGCCGGGGCTCGAGGAGGAGTTCGCGCGCGGCGATTTCAGTTGGCTCCTCGGTTGGCTCCGCGAGCACATTCACGCCGCCGGCCGGCGGTATTCCGCGCTCGAGCTGGTGCGGAACGTCACCGGTGAGGACCTTACTCCGCGGCACCTCGTCGCGTATCTCCGCGGGCGCTATGGCGCCCTGTACCTCGACGGCGCATCGTGCTGATCGATTCCCACACCCACCTCGAATCCTTCGCGCGCCGCGGCGAGCTCGCCCCGGTCCTGGCCCGCGCGCGCTCCGCGGGGCTGAGCCAACTGGTGACCGTCGGGACCTCCACGGACGACTGGGATCTCTACGCGGGGCTGGAGGTGGCGGCAGCTGACGGATTCGTCCGCCACACCGCCGGCCTCCATCCTTGCTCGGTGGACGAGCATTGGTCGGACCAGGTGGGGAAACTCGAGGAGCGCTGGCGCCGCGGTCCGGTCCCGGTGGCGCTGGGCGAGTGCGGGCTCGACCGTTTCCATCTGCCGCGCGAGCCCGAGGAGGCCGCCCGCGTGTTCGCGCTCCAAGAGGCGGCCTTTGCCGCCCAGTTAGGCATCGCGCGTCGGCTGGGTTGTCCGGTAGTGGTGCACTCCCGGGGTGCCTTCCGCGAGTGCGTCGCGCAGGTCGATGCCAGCGGGGTCGACTGGGCCCGGGTGGTCTTTCACTGTTTCACCGAAGGCGTGGCGGAGATGACGGAGCTCACGCGGCGCGGCGGCCGTGGCTCGTTCACGGGGATTCTCACCTACAAAAGCGCGGCCGAGGTGCGTGCTGCGGCCCGGGCGCAGGGCCTCGCCCGGCTCATGCTTGAGACGGATGCGCCTTACCTGACCCCGGTGCCGCTGCGGGGCCAGCCGAACGAGCCCGCGTTCCTCCACCATACCGCCGCCTTCGCGGCGGCCGAGGTCTTCGGCGTCAGCCTCGACGAGCTCGGCGCGGTGACGTCCGCGAACGTTCGCCGCTGGCTCGGGCTGTGACCGGCTCCGCGGCCGCGGCGCGGACGCGTTCCGCCCGGCGCCGGAGCGCGGCCCGTTCCGCCTGTGCGGCGTTGGACAGCGGGAAGGCGTCGTGCTGGGGCAGGCCGCAGAGATGGCACATCGTCGGCGCGGAGCCGAGCAGCCCGGGCGGCCAAACGCACGACTGGAATGCGGGCGCGCGTTTTCGATTCGCTTGCGGTCTCTAAGGGGGTGCCTTGAGTGGGTCGGATGCTCGCGGTGCGGCAGCTTAGCAAATCGTTTTCCGGTCCCGACGGGGCGCGGGTCCCGATTGTGTCGGTGGGGTCATTCGACTTGGCCGCCGGGGAGCAGTTGGCTCTTCGTGGTGAGAGCGGTTCGGGCAAGACCACTTTTCTGCATCTGATCGCGGGCATTCTGGCGGCGGACGCCGGTGAGGTTCGTCTCGATGGGGTTGCGATGACCGCGCTGGGCGAGCCGGCCCGCGACCGCCTCCGCGCCGAGAAGCTCGGGTACATCTTCCAGACCTTCAATTTGCTGCAGGGCTTCACCGTCCTTGAGAACGTGCTGCTGGGGATGTCCTTCGGCCCCCGCGGCGCCGATCGGGCGCACGCGCGCTCCGTGCTGGAGCGGGTGGGCCTGGGCCACCGGCTCGGGCATTTCCCGCGCCAACTCTCCACCGGTCAGCAGCAGCGGGTCGCAGTGGCGCGGGCGCTCGCCAACCGTCCACGGCTGGTCCTCGCCGATGAGCCCACCGGCAATCTTGATGCCCGCCACGCTGGGGAGGCCTTGGCCCTGATCCGCGAGGTCTGCCGCGAGCAGGGCGCGGCGCTACTGTTGGTGAGTCACGATGAGGGCGTTCTGGGCCAGTTCCAACTGCGGCGGGATTTCGCCGAGCTCAACCAGGCGGTCCGGGAGGTCCGGCGATGACCCTGCCCTTGATCGTCTACCGGTCGCTGCGCCAGCACGCGCTGTCGACGCTGATCACCGCCGGCGGCATCGCCCTCGCGGCGGGGCTCCTGATGACCGTTTGGCGGGTGAAGGTAGAATCCCAGGCCGCGTTCACCCAGACCTCGGCGGGGTTCGATGCCGTCCTCGGCGCCCGCGGCTCCAAGCTCCAGCTGGTGCTGAACGCCATCTTCCACCTCGAGGCCTCGCCGGGGAACGTGGCGGCGGCCGACGCCGAGGCCATCCGGCGGCACCCGCTGGTGAAGTCCGCCATCCCGATCGCGGTGGGCGACAATCTGCGCGGATTCCGGCTGGTGGGCACGGTGCCGGAACTGTTCACGGGCGTGGAGTATGCGCCGGGGCGCAAGTACGTGCTCGAGTCCGGCGGTCGGCTCTTCGCCGCGGACCAGCGCGAGGCGGTGGCGGGAAGTTTCGCGGCGCAGCAACTGGGGCTGCGCGTGGGCTCCGTCTTCCGTCCCTTCCATGGCCTGAACTTTGACCCGAAGGCTGAGCATGCGGAAGAGTTCACCGTCACCGGGATCCTCGCGCCGACGAACACGCCGGCGGACCGCGTGATCTGGCTGCCGCTCCGGGGTATCCAGACGATGGCCGGCCACGATCCGAAAGCGGCGACCGACGTGAGCGCCGTACTCCTTCAGCTGCGCACCCCGACCGCGGGTTTCATGCTGGATATGCTCTACAACAAGCAGGGCAACCGGTTGACCTTCGCTTTTCCGGTCGGCGCGATCATGGCGGAGCTATTCAGCAAGATCTCGTGGTTTGACCGCGTGCTGGAGCTGGTGGCGTATCTGGTGGCGCTGGTGGCTGCCGGATCGGTGCTAGCGAGCATCTACAACTCGATGAGCGCGCGGCAGCGGGATCTCGCGATCCTGCGGGCCCTCGGGGCGCGGCGGCGGACGGTTTTCGGCGCCGTAGTGGCGGAAGCCACGGTGATCGGCGCCCTCGGCGCGGTGGCCGGCCTGGCTGCACACTTCGTGCTCTACGCGGGTGTTGCCGGGCTCATCCGCGCCCAGACGGGGGTGGTCCTCACTCCGTGGGCCTTCCACATCGTGCTCGTCCTGTGTCCCCTCGCGATGACGGCCCTCTGCGCCCTCGGCGGGATTGTGCCCGCGGTAAAGGCTTACCGCACGCCGGTGGCGGAAACGATCGCGCCGGTATCCTGAGGCAAAGCCCTTTGACGAATCCCGCGTTGCCCGCATTTTCCCTCCCATTCCGATGAAAGTCCCGTCGCGCCTCCTGCTCCCGCTCCTGACCGTCGCCGCGCTGGCCGCTGCCGCGTGGGCGGCGGAACCCGCCGGTCCGGACGCCTTCGCGAACCCGAACCTGCCTGCGCCGTACCCGGCTCCACCGGTCACCGCCCCGCCGCCCGCGGAGAACGGCTACCTCAAGCTGGGATTCGACCAGCTCTCCTCCTACGTCTTCACCCCGCCGGCGTTTGACCCGGCGGCAGACCCGAACGTCAAACCGCCAACGGGCGAGGAGCAGATTCCGCCGATCGTGAAATCCTGGCACGGCAAGAAGGCGGTCGTCACGGGCTACATGGTGCCGGTGAAGATGGAGAAGGGCCTGGTGGTGGAATTCCTCCTGATGCGCAATACCCTGGCCTGTTGCTTCGGCACTGTCCCGAACATGAATGAGTGGGTGATCGTGAAGATGAAGCAGGGTGTGGCCCCGCTCATGGACGTCCCGGTTTCCTTCTACGGCCAGCTGAAGGTCGGCGCGATGTTCGAGAACGGATACATGACCGGGCTCTACGAACTCGAGGCGGAGCGGATGGGCGAGGTCCAGGGCTGAGCCGGACGCGGAGCCGCCGGACTTACTCGGCCGCCCGCCGCCCCGCGGGCCGGCGACTCAAAACCCGAGCGCGCGCGGCAGGGCGAGGGAAAGCGCGGGCCAGAATGTCACGAGGAGCAGCACAACGAGCATCGCGGCGAAGAAGGGCAGGAGCGGCCGCCAGACGCGGGCGATGGTGGTGCCGGCGACGCCGCAGCCCACGAAGAGGCAGTTGCCCACCGGCGGCGTGCACAGCCCGATGCAGAGGTTGAAGATGAGGATCAGCCCGAAGTGCAGCGGCGACATCCCGAGTTTTTGCACCACGGGCAGCAAAATCGGCGTGAAGATCAGCACCGCCGGCGTCATGTCCATGAAGGTTCCGACGACCAGAAGGAGCAGGTTGATGATCAGCAGTAACAGTACCTTGTCCTCGGTGATCGCGAGCAGCCCGGCGGTGACGGCCTGCGGAATGTTGGCCAGGGACATCACCCAGGACATTCCCATCGAGGTACCGATCAGCAGCAGCACGACTGCGGTGGTGAGGGCGGAGTCGGTGAGGATGGCCGGCAGCTCCCGCCAGGCTACCTCCCGGTAAACCAGGACGGAGAGCACGAAGGTGTAGGCGACGGCGATGGCGCTGGCCTCGGTCGGCGTGAACCAGCCGAGGATGATGCCACCCATCACCAGCAGGATCAGCAAAAGGCTGGGCAGCGCGCGAAAGAGGATCCCGCCCGCCTCGGCGGCGGCGATCCTCTCGCCGGCCGGGTAATTCCGGCCGCGGGCGAGGAGCGCCACGGTGGCCATCAGGGCCAGGCCGAGGAGGATGCCCGGCACGTATCCGGCCAGGAAGAGGGCCGCGATCGAGACGCCCCCGCTGGCCAGGGAGTACACCACCATGATATTACTCGGTGGAATCAGCAGGCCGATTGGTGCGGCGGAGATATTCACCGCCGCCGCGAAGTCGCGGTCGTAACCCTCGCGGCGCATCAGCGGGGTCATCGTCCCCCCGATGGCCGCCGCGGCGGCGACGGCCGAGCCCGAGATCGCGCCAAACAGCATGCTCCCGAGGATGTTCACGTAGGCGAGTCCGCCGGGGAGGCGGCCCACCACCAGCTTCGCCAGGTCCACCAGCCGCCGCGCGATGCCGCCGCGGTTCATCAGCTGCCCTGAGAGGATGAAGAACGGGATCGCCAGCAACGCGAAGCTGTCGAGGCCGGTGGCGAGCCGCTGTGCCACCACGGTCGCCGCTGGCGCCGGGTCGAGGGCGAGCGCCAGCGCGGCCACCGCCGCTGAACCGATGGCGAACGAGATCGGCACCCCTGCGAACAGCAGGACCGCGAAGACGAGGGCGAGGACGAGCGCGGCGGACATTTCAGTTGAGGCCGGAGGAGGCTTGACCCGCGCCCGCGTCCGCGCCGCGGCGGAGGTCGAGGAGCGCCGCTAGGCTGTAGAGGACGATCGCTGTGCCGGCCAGGGGCACCGCGAGGTAGACGAGTCCGACGTTCAGCTGCAGGGCCGCCGATTTCTGGCCGAGCGTGAGCTGCACCCAGACGAGTCGTCCGCCGCCGCCGACCATCACCAGCGCCGCAAAGGCCAGCACCACGGCGTGGACAAAGCATTCCGAAGCCCGCCGCGCGCCGCCCTGCAGGCGGCCGGTGAGCAGGTCGAGCGCGAGGTGCGCCTTGCGGCCGGTAGCGTAGGCCGCCCCCAGCATCCCCACCCAGATCATCAGGTAGCGGGCAACCTCCTCGGTGAAACTCGACGGCGTGCGTAGGATGAACCGCGTGCCGACCTGCCACAGTACGTTCAGCACCATGGCTGCCATCAGCACGGCCAATCCCGTGCCCAGGACCCGGTCGAGGAAGCCGCGTACCACCCTCACGGCCGTACCTCCCCGATTCGCCGCGCCAGGGGCCCGATCACGGGATCGTCGCGCACGGAATCCCTTAGCGCCACGGCCGCGGCGTAGAAGGTCGACCGGTCCGGCCGGATCACTTCGACCCCGGCGGCCTGCACCGCGGTGAGCGAGGTCGCCTCGGATTCGGCCCAGAGGCTCCGCTGATACACCGCGGATTCTTCCGCGGCCTCCTGCAGCCAGCGGCGTTCCTCCTGCGTCAGCCGGTTCCAAAGGTCGGTCCCCACGACTAAGACATCCGGCACCGAGGTGTGCTCGTTGAGCGTATAGAAGCGGCAGACCTCGTAGTGGCGGGCGAGGTGGAACGAGGGCGGGTTGTTCTCGGCTCCGTCGACGACGCCCTGTTGCAGGGCGGTGTAGAGCTCGCCGAAGGCGATCGGTGTCGCCGACGCACCGAAGGCCCGGATGAGCGCGAAAGCCATCGGGCTTTCCTGGACCCGGATCTTCAGGCCGCGGAGGTCGGACGGAGTCCGGATGGGCCGCTTGGTGTAGAAGCTGCGGCTCCCCGCGTCGTAGTAACACACGCCGCGCAGGAACTTGCGCTCGGGCGCTGCGAGGATCTCCCGACCGATCGGGCCGTCGAACACCGCCTGGCGGTGGGCGGCGTCGCGGAACAGGTAGGGGAGGCCGAAGACCTTGAACTCCGGTGCGAAGCCTTCGAGCACGCTGGACGACACCTTGGTCATCCCCAGGCCGCCGAGTTGCACCAGTTCGAGGCACTCCCGCTCGCTGCCCAGTTGTCCGTTGGCGTAAACCTCCACCCGGAGTCGGCCGCCGGACTTGGCGGCCAGCAGTTCGCCTAAGCGCACCATTCCTCGGTGCACGCTGTGGGTGACGTCCAGGCCATGCGCCAGCTTGATCACGCGGCCCGATTCGCGTCCCCGGCATCCGGCGACCGCGACGGCCAGGCCAGCGGCGAGCAACAGCATGAAGGGGGTCCGGAGAACGGCCATCGGGGTTCGGAGACGCTCAGCTGCCGATTGGCTGGTTGTCGAAGGGAAAAGCGGCGGCGCCGGCGAATCACTTCGCCTTTGCCTCCCGGCCGGACGTCTGTTGCGTCAGGAGCAGCATGGCTGACCCGAAGATCCTCGAAACCTTCCCGAATCCCGCGCCGGGGCGCGACTACCTCATCGAGCACACCCACCACGAGTTTACCTCGGTGTGTCCGATGACGGGCCATCCGGACTTTGCCACCATCACGGTCCGCTACGTCCCGGACCGGACGTGCGTCGAGTTGAAGTCGCTAAAGCTTTACTTCCACGCGTACCGCAACGAGGGCATTTTCTTCGAAGCCGCGACGAACCAGATCTGCGACGATCTGGGGGCCCGGCTGCGGCCGCGTTCCCTGACCATCGTGGCCGACTGGAAAGCGCGGGGCGGCTTCTCTTCGGTCGTTACCGCGGAATGGCGCCCGGCCCGTCGCCGGCGCTAGGCTCTCGAGGCCGTTCGGATCCGTGGGTGCTCGCTCGCGGCGCGGTGGAACGGCGGGCGCGGCAGGCGTCGGAGCAGTAGCGCACCTCCTCCCACACCTTCGCCCATTTGCGCCGCCACACGAATGGCCGGCCGCACACGCAGCAGTCCTTGGTCGGCAGGTCCCCCTTGCGGCGCATCTTCGGCATCGCGCACGCAAACCGGCCCGCGCGGCGGCGCAAGCGGGGACTACACGCGGAACGCGATGATGGTGCCCGCCACGCCAACGATCTCCCGGAAGCGGCCGTCGCGCGTCGCCTCAAAGATGGCCCGCGTCACGCCATCCGCCCGGCTCCCGAAATCGTGGAACGCGATCACGCCCCCCGGCTTCACGAAGGGCGTCCACGCCGCGATATCCGCCGCGCAGGCCGCGTAGGAGTGATCCCCGTCGATGAAGACTAGGTCGATCGCGCCGCGGCGCCCCGCAAGGCTCCGGGCCGCTGCGAGCGAGTCATTCACGAGCGGCTCCATCCGCGCGGCGAAGCCGAGGGCGGCCGCGTTGGCGCGGAAAATCTCGAGCGTGCTAGCCGCGCCGAGGCGGCGGAAATGGCGCTGGTACCAGGCGGCGTCCTCCCCACAGGTCGACAAGCCCTGGAAGTTATCCACCGCGAGAATCCGCGCGCCCGGCCCGCGCAGTCCCGCCGCGAGGAAACAGGTTGAGGCACCCATCCACGAGCCGACCTCCACGACTTGCGCGTCTGGCGGAGCATCGGCCGCCAACTGGTACAGGTAGCCGCGCTCCGGGAAACTGCCCATATCGTCCCGGGTAAAGTGCCGCGCGACGCGCCGGAACTCGTTCCAGTCGAGGTC